>CAIWTI010000286.1 GCA_903915545.1 uncultured Actinomycetes bacterium
AGACTGCCCCGTCGGCACCGTCGTGGCGAATATCGAGGATGATCGGCATCCCCATGATGAACTCGACGCGACGGATTCCGGGCAGCTCGCTCATGCCCTCACCAGCCTAGAGGTTGCGATCGCGTCCTCCGACGCGACGAACTACTTGATCTTCTTGAGTGCGCCGTTCAGCGACTGGATGAACGAAACGCTCGTGTCGGTTGCACCCGAGATCATTTCGATCTTCGCGCTCTGCACCTGCATCACTTCGGCTTCGAGCAGCGGACCTGCCTGATCATTGATGTAGACCGAGCGGTGCGTGTGATCGGGGTACTTCACCTTGAGAGCGTCGATATGAACCTTGGCGCCCGTCTTCGTGTAGCTCACCGTGATTGTGAGGGGGCCCCACTTGTGGCACGGAACGGTCGGGCCAACAACGGTGCCCTTCGTCGGTGCAGCGTGGAAAGACGCCCAGGCGTTGCCCGCCGGAATGGCCAGTGATGAGAGAGCGATGGCAGCGGTGGCGGTGCGACGAATCAACGATGCTCCTTTCGAAAGCGGGACATGCGCAAGAGCGCTTCGACAGAGTAGCCGCCCTAGGAGGCGGCTTGGGTGAGTGCCGCTTGGAGCGACTGGATGAAGCCATTGCTGGTGTCGCTCGCGCCCGAAACGAGCCGGATGTTCGCGCTCTGCGCGGTGAGTGTCTCCTGGCAAAGCGTCGGGATCGCCTGCGTCGTGATGAACGATGAGCGAGCGGTGTGGTCGGGGCCGGTGGCGTTGCACGCTGTCAGCCGAAGCGTGATCGTGGGCTTGCCTCCCTGCGAGCCCGTGAGCTTGTCGTAGGTGAGCGAGATCTGCACGTTCCCCCACTGGCGCACGACGACCACCGGGCCCGTGATCGTCAGTCCCCCATCGACCTGCTGCGGGCCCGGGTCGGCGGGCGTCGTCGTGACAGGCGCTGTTGTCACGGCCGCTGTCGTCACGGGTTTCGCGGTGGTGACGGCCGTCGTCGTGACGTGCGTCGTCGTGGTCACGCGCGTGGTCGTGGTGACCTTCTTGACGGTCGTGGTGACCTTCTTGGTCGTTGTCTTCGGCTTCGCTTTCGCGCGCCCTCTGGAGGACGCGACGACATCGGCCGCCTGGTACCCGATCACGCCCAGGACACCGAGGAGTGCTGCGAACCGCTTGATGGCGCTACGACTCGGAGTAGGCGAACCGCTCGACATGCACATGCCGACGGTGCGCACCCGCCTTACGAACGTTCCGCTCCGTGGCGTGGGTCATGCCAGGCGGGCCGCAAAGGTACGTGTCACGCTCAGCAATGTCGGGTACGAGTTCGAGCAGGTGCTCCGCCGAGAGCAGCCGCGCGCCCTCGGGGGTGCGGTGATCACCGATCACATAGAGGAGCTTCGCGCCGGTCTTCGCGGTGATCCGTTCAAGCTCGCCGCGGAAGATCACCTCGCCCTCGTCCATCGCGCGATAGATCACGACAACGTCGCCAAACAGCTCTTCCGCAAGCGCACGCACCGGCGTGATGCCGATGCCACCTGCGATCAGGAGCACCTTATTGCGCGTCCGCACCGCGCTCGTGAACACGCCGAACGGGCCTTCGGCAATGATCCGCGTGCCCGGCTGCAAGTGATCCATGTGGCCGCTGTGATCGCCCAGGTCTTTGACGGTGATCCGGAGCGTGCCGTCGGGTAGCTCGGAGATTGAGAACGGGTGTGCCGTCCACCAGTGCCCCTTTGCCAGGAAGCGCCACACAAAGAACTGCCCAGGCCGCGCCTTGAGCTTGTCGAGACGGTGACCGGTGATGCGCACGGTCACGACGTGTTCGGTCTCGCGGATCACCTCGGCGACCTTCATCCGGTGGTAGAGGGTGCTCCAGATCGGAACCAGCAGGCGGAACCAGACAATCAGGACGATCGTGACGACGTATTGCGCCTTCCAATAGAACTGGGCGTTCGTGTCGACCACGAGCTCGTCGCCAGTCGGAATCTGGTGGAACCAGCCAAGCGCGATACCAGCGTAGGAGGCGAAATGCACGAGGTACCACCACTCGTACTTCATCGCCCGCCGGACGATCACGAGAGACGTGAACACGACGATCACAAGCAGGAACGTTCCGACCGTCGCCGTGATCATCCCGGGGTAGATGCCACCCCAGATCATCGTGCTGGTCTCGCCCCAAAGCGAGAGCTTGTCGGTGATGGAGTAGCCCCAGATGCTGAACACCACATGCGCGAGGATCAGATAGAGACAGACGTGCCCGTTCCAGCGGTGCCAAATGGTGAGGCGGTCGAAGCCCCAAATCTGCTCGATGAACGTCAGACGAGCGAGCAGCAGACACTGCAGGAGGGCGAGGTAGGCGCCGAGGTAACCCGTGACGCGAGCGAGGCTCGTGAGCGTCTCTGCGGCGTCGTGCGGGTGCAGGTTGCCACCGTGGTTCCAGAGCCACAGCATCGCGATCGTGTCGCCCACAACGATCGCCGTGACGAGGGAGCCGATGATCCACCGCCCCGCCTGTGTGGCGACGAACGGGAGACGGCCGCCCGAAGGCGCCGGAGCAATATCCGTAGTTGCGGTGGTCATCTGAGTGAGCAGATCAGTCGTCTCGGGCGGCGAGGGGAACGAAAACCCCGCGAAGAGTGTTACACGTTGTAGGGCAAATCGCCTGAGAAGAGCATGAGAATTCAGTGCAAGCGGACGCGCGGCAAGCGAATCGTGAACGTCGCACCGCAGCCAACCGCGCTCGCCACCGCGATCTCGCCACCGAGCTGCGAGACGAGGCCGTGGACGATCGAAAGGCCGATGCCCGTTCCCTTGCCGTGCGGCTTCGTTGTGAAGAACGGCTCGAACAGTCGACGCGCCGTCTCGTCGGTCATGCCTTCCCCGGTGTCGGCGACGGTGAGGACGACGTGGCTCGGCGTCCGTGCAACATCGACCGAGATCGTTCCGCCGTCGCGCATTGCGTCGCGAGCGTTGATCACGAGGTTCAGTGCGATCTGCTCGATTTCACTCACATCGGCCTGGATGAGCGCAGTCCCTTCGGGAACGTTCAACGTGATCGTCGTCTCTTGCGGTAGCACCCGCTCGACCATGCGGCAAACGTCGGCGACGACCTCGCTGACGTCAGCGGAACGGATTCCGCGCGGCTCCTGGAAACCAGAGTCCAGGAGCCGCCGGGTCAGCACGCTGCCCTTCTCGACCGCGCTGTTCAACTCCGTGAGGAGCGCGCACGCGCCCTCGTTTCCCTCGACCTCAGCCTCAAGGAGACTCGAAATCGCTCCGACAACCGCAAGCACGTTCTTGACGTCGTGCGAGACACCGGCGGCAAGCGTGCCGAGGCGCTCAAGCTTGCGACGCTTCTGCTCGAGTTCGTCCTGGACGCGCTGGGCCGAACCATCGACGCCCGACACGACGAAGTGCGTGACATCCCCGTCAGGCGTTCCGCGAAACGGGTTGATCGAAAGGGCGTGCCAGAACGTGGTGCCGTCTTTGCGGAACGTCAGCAGTTCGCCGGCAAACGGTGCGCGAGCCGCCAAGGCGGCCCGAAGGTTTTCGTAGGCGTTCGGATCTGAGGTCGTATCGACGAGAGCGGTGTAGGGCTGCCCCAGGAGCTCGTCACGGGCGTACCCGGTCAGTTCAAGGAACGCGGTGTTCGCATAGACGATCGGGTTGTCGCGACGCGTGGCGTCGGCGAGAACGACCCCGTGCTGCAACGCATCGAGCATCTCGAGCTCGAGGGCGCGCCATGCCGAGACACCCACGTGGTGGTCGGCGATGGTGAGGGGGGACGTTGCCGTCGCCATCGACAAAGTCATCGAAATCTACGGGCTTACATTTAGGACATATTTCGCCCAATCTTTTTATTTCACTCAATCGAGGGACGCCGCCCCAAAGCTCGTTTTCTGCGATTTGCAGGGGAAACGTTGTACCCCTTTCGGGGGAGGGCGGCGTCGGCCGGTTCACTCGATCGAGTGAAGGAATTTAGGAGAACGCGGGATGGAGCGGCAGCAGCAGCGGCTTGCGTGGATCCCGCGAGAAGTCGAATTCTTTCGTCAAGTCGCCAAGGATTCGCGCGTTTTCACGCACATTCGGGCGAGGGTCAGGCCGCCCGTCCGTCTTCGGATCGATCCGCTGGCCGCCGAGGAAGTCGTCCTCGATGAACTTGAGGTACGCGTCAAAGCTCAGGGTCTGGTGGTCGATGTAACCCTGCTTGGCGTACGCGCTGATTAGGAGTCCGGGGACGCGGAGGCCGTAGCCCTGCTCGTCGACTTTCGGTGGCGCGACGTGATCGTAGAAACCACCCCAGTCGTCCCAGGCAAGGAAGATCGCCGTCGAATCCCAGTCGGGTCCCGACATGATCGTGTTGATGAGGTGTGTGACGTACGCCTGCCCTGCCGTGATCAGCGCCGGCGGATGATCACTGACTTCCTCGGAGGGGGTCACCCACGACACCGACGGGAGCTTTCCGTCTCGTGCGGCCTTCAGGAACGCGCCGGTGCTGCGGATGTTCCCAAGCTGGCCGTCGAGCTTCACGGTGTCGAACCACGGCAGCGGATTCCAGATGCCCGGAGTCTTTGCGTTCTGCGGTACCGACTTGCAGAGCATCTTGTTGTCGGCGCAATCGGGCTCCGTTCCATCAGCGACGTAGTAACCCCAGCTCACCCCTGCGCGATGCAGAAGGTAGGTGAGGTCTGTCCACGCGTAGTGCGGCACCGCACCTGTCGTGTTCTGCGGTTCCCCAGGCGGCGAGCCTGGTGCCTGTACCGCCGCGACGCAACTTGAGGGATCGCGGGCGACGCTGCACTTTGCTGACCAGCCCGAGACCATGAAGAGGTGCATCGGAAGGCTCCACGAGGCGTCCGATTCGAACATGTGATCCTGGAGGACGAAGTTCTTGGCGTAGGCCCAGTAGTTGGGGATCTCGCGGGAGTCGTGGTACCCCATGACATCCGGATTCCCGGGTGTCTGTGAACACCGTGGGTCGTTCACGTTCGACTCGCAGGCGATGATCAGTCCCTCACGAGCCCTGTAAATGAACCCGTTCATCGCACCGTGGTTGATCGACCCAACGGCGTCGTCGTGGTCGTGCGGCCCACCGGAGTTGCGGTTGTTTGTGTCGTGGTAGGGCTTGACGCACGTATGGAGTACGGCGTCCGGCACGCAGACGGTGGGAACACCGTTCTGCATCGGAATCCCATCGGCTCCCGGATACGTTCCGAAGTACGAATCGAACGAGCGGTTCTCTTGCATGATCACAACGACGTGCTTGATCTTGTGGATGCCTTGCGGCCCCGCCCCAGCTGAGGGACCACGCAGAAGCGCGCCGGCGAGAACACCGATTCCAATGAGCGCAAGTGGGAGCGCGAGCAGGACAGCGCGGAGCCGAAGCACGAGTGCGGATGTTAATGATCCACGCAGAGGCCCCGAACGCTTGTCGTCGCTCACGTCGAACACGTTCTGGCCGATGACGAGGAGGCTCGGAACCGACTTCCGAGCTCGTCTCAGTGCCGACGCTTCGTCAACCCCGGTTCTTCCATTCCCGCCACGGGCGGCGTCCGCGTGCACTCGTCGCGCTCCGAGCGACCGCTGTGCTTGTTCTGGCAGTCGCAACCGTGTTGGCAGCCCTCGTGCGTGTTCCGTCGGGATCTGCAGCCGACGCGTGGGCGGCGCAAACATCCGGCACGACAAGCGACCTGCTCGCAGACTTCTGCGTTTCCACCACAACCTGCTTCGTCACGGGCAATCCGGGTGTGATCCTCACAACGACGAACGGCGGCTCGACCTGGACATCCCAGACGTCCGGATCCGCTGCTCAGTTGGCGGGGATCTACTGCACCGATGCGTCCCACTGCTTCATCGACGGCACCGGTGGCGTCATCCTCGCCACGTCGAACGGTGGCACGACGTGGACGGCACAGACATCCGGCACGGCCAACGACCTTCTCGACATGAACTGCCCGGCAGCAAACACGTGCTTTGCGGCCGGAGCGAGTGGAACGATCCTCAAGACCACGAACGGCACGTCGTGGTCGGCGCTCACGTCAGGCACCCCGCAGAGTCAGTACTCGGTCGACTGTCCGGACACGACGCACTGCTGGACGGTGGGGCTCTCGGGAACGATCCGCGTAACCTCGAACGGAAGTACCTGGGCCGGGCAGACGTCGGGTACAGCTCAAAACCTGTACTCCGTGTCGTGTCCCGACACGACGCACTGCGTCGCCGTCGGCGCGGCAGGCACTGCACGCGTAACCACTAACGGAACGACATGGTCGTCGATCACGAGTGGTACGGCGAACGATCTCCACGGCGTCTCATGCCTCGACACAGCGGTCTGTTACGCCTTTGGCGCGAGCGGGACGATCCTCAAGACGTCGAACTTTGGAACGAACTGGACAGCGGAGACCAGCGGCACGACGAACTACATCACGTGGGCTTCGTTCCCCACCGCCGCGGACGGGTGGGCGGTGACAGTCGGCGGAAGCATCCTCCGCTTCGACGCGTGTGCGGGCGGCTCGCTGTCGCTCACCGCGCCGACAACGGCATCGTGGTCAGTGACGTTGAACGGGGCCGACCAGACCCCCACAACGAACCTTGCTCTCACCGTCGACGACGAGTCGGGCAACCGCGCCGGCTGGAACCTCACTGGCACGTCAACGACGTCCACGAACGGTGCACGCACCCTTTCGACGACCGCGACGACGGTGACCGCCGCAAGCGCCGCAGGCGGAACCGGCAACTGCGCAACACCGACGAACGCCATCACCTATCCGACGACACTCCCCGCAGCCGCGACCGCGCCAACGGCGGTGAAGCTCTACAACGCTTCGGCGGGAACAGGTCGCGGGCCAGACACGATCACGCTCACGTTTCAGGTTCGCGTACCCGCTAATGCGTACAGCGGCACCTACACATCGACGTGGACAATCGCGAGCGCTGCTGGCCCCTGAGCGAAACCTGCGGTTCCTCACACAACCCACACGTTTGGTCGCTATCTTGGTCGGCGGTATGGCAATGCGTATGCGGTCCGCTCTCCTCCTCCCGATGGTGCTCGCGCTCCTGGTGCTCGGCCTTATGGCCGTTCCCGTTGTGAGCGCGCACGTCGCCGCGACCCCGAAGAATGCCGCGACACAGAACCCGATCCAGAAGTACAACGCGGGTCTTGTGCTCTACCGGAAGTACTGCGGTAAGTGCCACGCGCTTGCGGCAGCCCTCTCGGCCGGTTTCGGCGGCAAGTTCAATGACACCGAGGGTGGCCCGAGCTTCAACAACCTCAAGATTCCGTACGACGTCTCCCTTGAAGCGATCGAGAACATCATCGCCGGGCACGACGTGCTGAACAACAAGATGACGCAGACCCAGATCGATCAGGTCTGTTACTTCACGCAGGCTGCGACGGCGAATCACAAGATCCTCGCCCACCAGTGGGATGGCTAACAGTTCCCTTGCACACTTTTCGCGCTAAGGCGCTACCGTCATTCGCCGTGAACACACTCCGCGTATCACTCATCTCAGTCGTCGCCGCCCTCACGGTCGTGGCGTCGTCAACCGCGGCACCGAAGGCGAAGGTCTACACCATCGACAAGGCGCTCGCGTGTTATCAGCAGAACTCGACCGTGAGTGCTTCAAAGGCTGCAAAGAACGTCATTAAGACGACCGGCGGCGGCATCCTCCTCACTGAGGACTCCGACCTCCTGTACGTCGCGTTCGGCAAGAATGCAGCCGAGGCTAAAGCGCAGGCAGCCCATATCAAGCAGGTCTTTGGCCTGTACGGCTCGGGCAACATCGTGGGCACGAAGAACAACGTTGCCTACTGGACGAACGCTGATCGCCTTTCTGTGGCGCAGAAGCAAGTCGTCCTCGCCTGCCTCAAGTAGGCCTCCCCCTTTCGTACGCTCTTCGCAAAAGCGACCGCCCCGGCGGTCGCTTTTGCTTTGGCAGCCGCAATGTCCAACCACCCTCGGCAACTGAATCTCGCTGAGGCCTATAGTTGGTGCGCTCTGTGGCGGGCATGTGCTGCGCCCTGAAGCTTGCTCTCCATGGCTGATCGCGCACCCTACTCCGACCCGACGCCCGCCCCTGGCGGAAAGCGGCACCGGCACCACGCCTCAAGCGGCCAGTGGGCACTCGCGCTTGGTGCTCTCGGCGTCGTGTTCGGCGACATCGGAACGAGCCCGCTGTACGCGCTGCAAACCGTGTTCGGGATCGACAACGGCTCGGTGCACCCGACACGAGGTGACGTCCTGGGCGTGATGTCGCTCGCGTTCTGGTCGATCACTCTCGTCGTCTCAATCAAGTATGTGCTCTTCATCCTTCGCGCCGACAACGACGGCGAGGGCGGGATCATGGCGCTCAGCGCCCTCGTGAAACGCGCCTGGACAGGAAGCCCCGCGAAGGCTGCGGCGTTTGTCGGGCTGGGAGTGATCGGGGCATCGCTCTTCTATGGCGACAGCGTGATCACACCCGCGATCTCGGTGCTTTCCGCAGTTGAAGGCTTGAAGGTTGCCGCACCGAGCATCTCGAACCTCGTCCTCCCCATCTCGCTGACGTTGATCACGATCCTCTTCCTCGGCCAGCGATTTGGCACGAAACGAGTCGGCACGCTGTTTGGCCCCGTGATGATCGTGTGGTTCGCTGCCCTTGGCGTTGCGGGAGCCCACCGTGTCGTCACTGATCCGGCAATCATCAAAGGCCTCTCCCCAACCAATGCCGGCCTATTCATCGCCGACCACCCCTACATCGCGTTCATCGCGATGGGTGCCGTCGTGCTGACGATCACCGGTGCCGAAGCGCTCTACGCGGACATGGGACACTTTGGGCGGAAACCGATCAAGCGGGCGTGGTTCTTCCTCGTCTTCCCCGC
>CAIWTI010000287.1 GCA_903915545.1 uncultured Actinomycetes bacterium
CTCGACGCGCTCGCGCGCAAGCTCGATCAGCCGGTCGTACTGGACGCCCGACGGGCACGACGTGAGGCACGCCATGCAGCCGAGGCAGCGATCAAACCGCTCCGACACGGTCCGGTCGAGCTCAAGTGTTCCATCAACCGTCGCCTTCATCAGCCAGATGCGCCCTCGCGGCGAATCCATCTCTTCGCCCCACAGCTGGTAGGTCGGGCAGGTCGGCAGACAGAACCCACAATGGACGCAGTCGTCGAGCAGCTTCGGATCCATCAGACGAGCACTCCTTCGGGGTCGAGGGCGGCGCGGACGCGCTCGGCAAGCGGCGACCACGGTCGCGCGGCACCTTCGCCAAACGCGAGACCTGGGCCGGGCCGGACGAGCGGGGCCTCGAACGTGAACGGAATGGGTGAGCTGGCGGCCTGGCGCTCGAGCACCTCGGCCCAGATCGCCGGGTCGCCCTCAGCGCCAGGCGCAGAGGCGATCTGCTGGGCAACCGCGCGCTCACTGCCTTCGAAGAGCAGCGCGGCACGGCCTGGAGCGAGGAGGTCAACCGCACTCGGTTCGAGCGGCGATGCGACGAGGCCCGACCAAAACGCGGCGGGCTCATCGACCGACGCGACGACCGTACGGCTGGCTGCCGGGAGTGGATGCAGTCGCAGCGCAACACGTGCAATCAGTCCAAGCCGACCCGCCGAGCCGGAATACAGCTTCGCGAGGTCGTAGCCAGCGACGTTCTTGACAACCTTGCCACCCGAGCTTGCAACAGTGCCGTCGGCAAGCACAACCGTCACTCCAATCACGAGATCGCGCATCGCCCCGTAGCGATGGCGACGGGGCCCGGAAAGGTCGCCCGCAAGACAAGCGCCGATCGTCGGATCGCCAGGAGGATCGAGTGCGAGCATCTGCCCATGGGCAGCGAGACGCTCACGTAGCTCGGAGAGACGGATACCAGCCTCGACGATCGCAGTGAGGTCGCCAGGCTCATGCTCCAACACCTGGTTGAGGCCACGAGTCGACAAGACAATGTCGCCACCGTCACGATCGATCGAAACGCGCGACCCGCCGCGGAGGATCTCAGCTGCTTCGCTGATCGAGGTTGGTTCAGAAACGGTCGGCAAGGCCCGCACTCTCAAGTGGGTGGACGCGATATGGCCCCGGCACCTCGCCGCAGAGCCGCGGGGTGGGAAAGACCTTGCCGGGGTTCGCGATCCCTGCCGGATCGATCGCGTCCCGCACGCGCAGCATGACGCCAAGGTCGTCGGCACCGAAGAGCTTCGGCATCGAACACGCCTTGTCGACCCCAACACCATGCTCGCCCGTCAGTGATCCGCCAGCAGCAATACAGAGGTCGAGAATCTTCACCGCGACCCTCTCGGCAAGCTCCGCCTGGCCTTCGATCGCGGCGTCGTAGAGCACCAGCGGATGGAGGTTGCCGTCTCCCGCGTGAAACACATTTCCGATCCGCAGACCGTGCTCAACCTCAAGCGCTGCAATGCTCCGCAGCACTTCCGGGAGCTTCGTACGCGGCACGACGCCATCCTGGACGTAGTAGTTCGGCGAGATACGCCCGACAGCAGCGAACGCCGACTTACGTCCCTTCCAGAGACGAGCCCGTTCGTCGGCGGTGTCGGCAGCGCGCATCTCGAAGGCCCCACACGAGCGACAGATCGCCTCGATCGCAGCGGAGTCATCATCGACCTGAATCTGGGGCCCGTCGACCTCAACAAGCAACACCGCACCCGCGCCAGCTGGGTACCCAGCCGAGACGACAGCTTCGGCGGCCTGAATCGTCAGCGCATCCATCATCTCGATCGCCGAGGGAAGGATTCCGCTCCCGATGATCTGCGAGACAGCGTCGCCAGCTTTGTCGGTCGACTCGAACCCGGCGAGCCACGTGCGAACGGCCTGCGGTGTCCGAAGCAGGCGAAGCGTCGCCGAGACAACGATCCCGAGCGTCCCCTCGGAGCCGACGAAGAGACCGAGCAGATCGGGGCCTGTGTCATCGCGAGAGAGGGTGACAAGCTCGCCGTCGGGAAGGACGACGTCAGCCGAAAGGACGTGGTTAACGGTGAAGCCGTGCTTAAGGCAGTGAGCGCCGCCGGAGTTCTCGGCAACGTTGCCGCCGATCGTGCACACCTGCTGGCTCGAAGGATCAGGAGCGTAGTACCACCCAGCAGCCGAGACCGCCTTCGTCACAGCGAGATTCGTCACACCGGGCTGCACGACGACATGTCCGCGCACAAGGTCGACCTCGAGAATCTGGTTGAGACGCGAGAGGCCAATCACGACTCCTTCTGCGACCGGAAGCGAGCCACCGGAAAGCCCGGTCCCGGCGCCGCGTGCGACGAACGGCACGCCATGGGCATGACAGAGTCGAACTGCGGCCCGAACGTCGTCAGCGTTCGCGGGGATGATGACGAGATCGGGTATCGACCTGCGTCCTGTGAGGCCGTCGCACTCGTACGTGCGTCGTGACGCCTCGTCCTCAATCAGCGCGTCCGACGGCAGTGCGGCGCGCACGGCGTTCAGAAATGCGTGATCGAGAGCCACCTCTCGGGACGATAGCCGCAGCGGTACTGGGTAACCGGGGGCCTACGAACGTGGCAGGACGAGTGCGATATCGGCGCCGACCGTTCCCGGGCGAATCTCAGCCTTCCCACCATGGGCGCGGGCGATCGCTGCGACGATCGCGAGGCCAAGCCCGGTACCGCTTGTGCTCCGGGCCTCGTCGGCGCGCGTAAAGCGATCAAACGCTCGATCGGCGAAGCCTGCAGGAAAGCCAGGCCCATGGTCCCGAACATGAAATGCGACCATCGCGCCTTCCGCCTCAGCCGCGACCGTGACGTTGCCCGTCCCATGAGTGAAGGCGTTCTCAAGGAGATTGCTCAGGCCCTGCTCGATGCGCAGC
>CAIWTI010000288.1 GCA_903915545.1 uncultured Actinomycetes bacterium
CGACAACGCCGACGTGTTCTCTACAACGTTCACCGCTACGCTTGGCCCATCACCCTGGAATGCCATCTCGGGTTCGATCAGTAGTGCGCCTCGTGGTGTGTACGCCATTAGCGTATTTGTACAACCCTTACTAATGGGGGCCTTCGACGCTACTCGGGACGAAGCGTCCGTAGGCGAGCCTCAACCGCGTATCTCGGTGTCGATTGGGATCGGTGCTTCAGTGCGGCCCGGCCTGGGGATTCGGACGCGATGAGCGAGATGGAATACTCAAAGGTTGAGGAATTCATCGTGCGAAGCGTCAGCGACAGCGGATTCTCTGTTCGTCGCTCGGAGACCTTGATGTGGGTCTCCTTCCTCGTCGCGCGGACAGATCGCACGCCGAGCGTTCTCTCAATACCGCGTGGTCGACCCGACACCGAAGAGGAGGCGTTCGAGTTCGTGGAGGGCGTTCTGCGTGGAGGCTAGGGACAAGTCGCGTGGGTCCGGGATGCCTCCTTTGTGTCTGATCAGAGCTAGCAATGGCCGTCGCCAGAGCTGCGCTTGCGATGGGCCATCTAGCTGCGAGGTCGGCGATGAAGCAGCCTCCGGACGACTGGAACCGTACGGGCATTTACCGCGACCGCTAAGACTCTGCCAATCGCGGACGCCAATGCGTAGGCGAGGAGGAGAGCCCGAACTTTTCTTGAGAGGGACAGGCGCGACGCTCTAGATCCCACACGGGCCGCTGCGTTCTGGCCGCCTAGTGCCAGTGACTGCTGGGGCTGTGCGAGCTCAGGAGCCTGCCTACGGGCCCGCGGTGAGCGTCGGGCGCCTGGGGTCGAACAGGCGCAGTTCGCGACGTACATCGCCTAGGAGCGCCTTGCCGATCAGTTCGCCACACGCGAAGCCAAGGACGTTGCCGTGCCCGGAGTAGCCGCCCGCGACCCAGACGCCACCGCGACCCGGAACCGGGCCACAGAGGGGCAGCCGGTCGAGCGTCTCGCCCCACGCCCCCGACCAGCGGTGCGTGATCGTTGGCATCTCGTCGACAAGGCTCGCAATCAGCGCCTCAATGCCTGACTGGACGGTGCTCGTAACGTCATCGCCTGCGGTCGCTTCGGCGGCGAAGGCGTGGTCGCGGCAGCCGCCGACGAGCAGCGTGCCGTCGGGCAACTGCTGCCAGTAGTCGTAGCCGTCGCGCGCGTAGTGCGGGATGCCGTAGCGGTCGGTCGGGAGCGGCTCGGTCGCAAGCATCTGCCCTCGTGCTGGCTGTACGACGTCAGCGAGTTCGGGCAGCAGCGTTGAGGTGTGCGCATCAACCGCGATCACGACGGTGCCGTCGGGCAACGCCTCGGGATTCACGGTGCCGACGACGATCTCGGC
The DNA here is from genome assembly GCA_903915545.1 of uncultured Actinomycetes bacterium. Lineage (GTDB taxonomy): Bacteria > Actinomycetota > Thermoleophilia > Gaiellales > Gaiellaceae > PALSA-600. Next base: position 1,363 of record CAIWTI010000288.1, read on the forward strand.
TCCCGCCCCGACCACATGCGCAGCCAGACGTTCCATCCAGACGGCCGGGTTGAAGCCGGCGTCGCCGGGATGGTGAATCGCGCCAGCGTAGAGACCGTCGAGTGGCGGTTCAAGCCGCGCGACTCGTTCGACGACGAAGCCGTCGGCCGTGAGCGCTTCGTACTCACGCTCGATCGCCTCGAGTTCGTCGTCGCTCGCGGCGAGCCGGATGCTCCCGACCTGCCGGAACGCGTCACCCCCGAGTTCGAGCATCCGCGCAAACGCGGTCTCGGTAAGCCTCCAGAGCCCTTGGGCGTGTTCCCGTCCGAGCGAGGCGACAGCCTCGTCGTAGGCGGGCGTTCCACCACGAAGCGCGAAGCCACCGTTGCGCCCTGACGCGCCTGCCGCAACACCGCGCGTATCGAGGACCCGCACAGCCATGCCGACCCGCGCCAAGGTGAGCGCGCACGAGAGACCTGTGACGCCCGCACCGATGATCGTGACGTCGGGCTCACCTTGCCGCCTGCTGCCGGGAATCGGGAGCTCGGTCTTGCCGCCGAGCCAATATGGGGTTGTCGTCATCTCGGAGATCCTACGTGGGTGTCGGCGTGCGCCGCACGCCGACGCTCGGCAGCCGATCGGCTGCCGGTTTCTCCAGGAGGTCGTCGAATGCAGCGTCGCGCGAAGGTGTACGCCCCTGCCCCCGAGTTACACGAACGATCACTGCTCGGTGAGATCCACCAGATCAGATATCGGCTGGAGCTCATCGTGCCTGAGCTCGAAGCGCTCTCACGCTACGGCCCGAACTCAGACAGGTGGAGAGACACGTTCATTGCGTGCGGTCTAGCACTGCGCGCCGTTGCGGTTTCTGCCGCAGCCACGCCGGAGCGCCCCTTGCGTAGCGCGATGTGCGTCGGCGATTTGAGGGTCGACCCTTTGACGCACCGCCAGTGGCTCGCTGAGAACGAGATCGTCCTCAGCCCGCTCCACCATCGCGTGCTTGCAACGATGGCAAGCGATCCCTACCGCGGGTTCTCGAAGGCAGAACTCCTCCAGCGCGTGTGGGCGAAGAGCATGATCAACCCGCGAGGTACCGCGGTTAATCATGCGATCTGCCGGATCCGAAAGTCGCTCGCTGCTGCAGGTGCCACGCCAGACGCTTTCCTGATCGTTACCCGCTCGGGCTGGGTTCTTGCGGGCGACGCGCCCGAACGAGATGGCCTATGAGCCGCCAATCTGGACTCGGGAAGAGGCGCGGACACACGTCCGCGTCACGCAGCGCACGGGACGAAATTGCCCACCAAACTGCGGTTGCGCCACGTTTGCACGGCGAGCTAAGCCCCGTATTTGCGGCGTACCTTGAGGCGCAGCAAAGGCGCCGCGCGTCACCTCTGACGATCAAGACGTTCAGCCACAGCCTCTCTCGGGCTCAGCGCTGGCTCGACGAGCACGAAATCGACGCCACGACCCTCACCCCGCTCGATTGCGAGATCTACTTTGGCGAGCTGCTTGGGAGACTTTCCTGGGCGACGACGCGACAAAACCTCGCCTATGTCCGGGCGGCCTACACCTACGGCGTCCTGCACGGCCTCGTCGATCGTGACCCGACCGCAGGCGTCAGGGTCGGCTGCTCCCCTGACCATGAACCCCAGACGTATTCAACCGAGCAGCTTCGGGCGATTCACGATGCCATCCACACCGAACGCGAAGATCTTGCGTTTCACCTACTCGCGTTCGGCGGCCTTCGCCTTAGCGAGGCCTCGTCGCTCAGGTGGGAGCAAATCGACGAGGCACGCGCACAGATGAAATTCGCGGGGAAAGGGCGAAAGTTCCGGATCGTGCCGATCCATCCAGCCCTTCGGCGGGTGTTCCTTGAGTATCGAGCGCACGGGCAAACGCATGTCTTCGGATCAGTGCGCGAAAGCCAACCGATCACGCCCCGCACACTGGGTGTCGCGATCAGATCGCTCATCGATCGAGCTGGTATTGAGATCGATTCTCCGTCTCATGCGTTCCGCCGAACTGTCGCCACTGTGATGTACGAGGAAGGGGTTCGGACTCGCGTTATCGAGCGAATCATGGGCTGGGCCCCACGGCTTATGCACGAACGCCACTACTTGCGTGTCGCAAACGAGCCGATGCGTCGGGCGATTCTCACGCTCTACCACGACGACCCGGTGTGCGACCACCAGCACGAGCCGGCATCCGCAGCAACACCGCTTGAGAACAACTGCTTCGCGCTCGAGACCGCGATCCTCGAGCAACTCGAACACAAATACCCGACCTGCTTCACATGAGGCGAGTGGCTAACGCTCGGGATATCAGGGGAGAGATTCGCATACCGATATGGCAACGAGGAGGATCTCTCCGCGCGGGTTCCTCCTGTCCCACGCGTCCTGTTGCAACGCATAGAGCGCCGGGAGAAAGCGTCGCCGGGGCATGGTCGCCGCAGCCTCCACGACAAGCGGACCCGCATCACCGCGCTCAAGACGCCGAACGATCTTTCCGGCGACCCGCTCATCCTGCCGGAGCGCCAATCCGACCAGCGCTTCGCCATCTACTGACCCTTCCTCATCTTCGACCCGTTCGAGCAGTGCTGTTCGAATCTTCGAACTATCGCTTTGTAACTGGGAACCTAATCCGAAGGTCGCCCAGTCTCGAACATCAGCCGCCGGATCCGACATGAGGCCGATGAGCGCCTCTAGGGCCTCCTCGCGTTCGGGATTTCCAGCCAAACTAGGAATCGCCCTCGCGACCTGTTGGCGTACCTCGGGGCTGACATCATGTGCGTGACGAAGCACCTGAGGAAGCGCTGACTCGTCGCCGAGCAAACCCAAAGCACGGAGTGATGCGCCAACTACGCGAGAAGATTGTGTGCGGCGGACTAGGTCGGAGACCAGCTCGACCGCTTCCGCTGCACGTGGATTTCCTTCCTCGCGACCGAACTCCGAGAGAATATCCACCCCAAGTATCTGTCGTTCTTCGTCTGAAGATCGACAAAGATCCCGAGCCGCTGTGTAGACGGATTGATCACCGACGCGCTGAAGTGTGTGAACGACGTCCCAGTACGTATCGACACGAGAGCCGAGCGCAAGAGCCCGAGCGACTAGATCCCCCACCGAAACTTTCTCAGTCGCCACAGTACGATCTCCGAATCCGAGACATACCTATTTCTTATCCTTCGAAATCCTACTCCCGCGGGTTCCACTCAACTTCTGACCTGTCTTGATTTTCTGCTGCGCGGAGTTGTACGCCTTCTTCTGCGCGGAAGTCAACTCCCCCTTTGCAGCGGCATCAAGTGCAGCCCGCTCGGAGGGATTCAACGCAGGGGGCGACTCACTTCCAGAACTGCCCGATTGCGCCTTCGCCATTACCAACGGCGGTGTTGGCAACGTTACGGTCGGCAACCCGGTTGTGTACTGCGGTGCAGCGGATAGGTGCGATCGATACCGCACCCGAGCACCGCGACGGTGACTCCCCCACCCTCCAGCGCGCCACGGTGCGCCCAGCCGTCGACACCGCGAGCGAGACCCGAGACGACCACAACACCAGCCCGCGCGAGTTCGCGTGCAAACGTCCTCGCGACGTGCGCCCCGTAGTCGGAACACGAACGCGCGCCGACGATCGCGACGGACGTGCGGCGAAGAACCCCGACTTCGCTTGCCCCTCGCACGAATAGGCCGGGAGGCGGATCGTAAATCGAGCGCAGGCGAGGCGGGAACTCCGGATCCGCGGAATCGATCCACCGAACGCCAATACCGGTGAGACGCGCAAGATACGCAGCGTCGTCGAAGTTCTGACAGAACGCTCTGAACTGCACCGACCGTGTTTGTGCCGGCATCGCGTGCTGCTCGCGCTCAGCCGCGAACACCGCATGCTGAAGCCCGTTCAACGACGCCCGACCTCGAGCGGCGAGCGGTACGACAGGGCCTCGGCAACTGCTTCCGGTTCGATCGCCTCGGTGCCAGCGAGCGCCGCGATCGTGGCAGCGACCTTGAGCATCTTCGCGCGGCCCCGTCCTGACAGCGGGAGCCGATCGACGGCGCGATCGAGTAGCTCAGCCGCGGCCGGACGAAGGGCGAGCTGTCCTTCGTCGAGACGCTTGCGGGCGAGCGTGACGCGCTGCGCAACGGCCGCTGTCGGCTCTCCAGGCGGTCCGGCGAGCTCGGCGGCACGAGGCTTCGGCAGCGAGACCACGAGGTCGATGCGGTCGAGCAGCGGCCGTGAGACGCGTTCGCGGTACCGGTCGAGTTGCAGCGGCGAGCAGCTGCACTCGGCGGCTGGATCGCCGCGGCCACCACACGGGCACAGATTCATGGTTGCCGCGAGCAGGAAGCGCGCGGGAAACACCGCCCTCCCCTCCACCCTGGCGATCGACACCAAGCCGTCTTCGAGCGGCTGGCGAAGCGCCTCGATCGTGGAGCGCGAAAACTCGGGCAGCTCGTCGAGGAACAGCACTCCGCGATGAGCAAGCGTCGCCTCACCCGGCCGCGGTGACGAGCCACCGCCGACGAGCGCAGCAGTGGAGACGGTGTGGTGCGGCGCACGAAAGGGCGGCACGCGGACGAGCCCCGATCCGGCGGCGAGGAGCCCCGCTATCGAGTGGATGCGCGTCACTTCCAGCGCCGCGACCTCGTCAAGCGGCGGCAGGATGCCCGGCAGGCGACGCGCGAGCATCGTCTTGCCGATTCCCGGCGGCCCAGCAAGCAACACG
>CAIWTI010000289.1 GCA_903915545.1 uncultured Actinomycetes bacterium
ACCAGACCGATGTGCACGGTCGAAAGATCACGGTCCTTGACACCCCGGGCCATGAGGCGTTCACCGCCATGCGTGCCCGCGGCGCGAAGGTCACCGACATTGCTGTCCTTGTGGTCGCTGCCGATGACGGCGTGATGCCACAGACGCGCGAATCGATCTCGCACGCGCGCGCAGCAGGGGTTCCGATCGTTGTCGCCGTCAACAAGATCGACCTTCCGGGTGCGAATCCCGACCGGATTCTTGCTGAGCTTGCATCTGAGGGTCTCCAGCCGGAAGAGTGGGGCGGTGACGTCCAGGTCGCGCGCGTTTCGGCGAAGCAGCGCCTGAACCTTGACGACCTCCTCGAGCGCATCCTGCTCGTTGCTGACGCGGAACTGACGCTCAAGGCGAACCCGAACACCGAAGCGTCGGGGCCGATCATTGAATCGCGGCTTGACGTGGGCCGTGGTCCGGTCGCGACCATGCTGATCCATCGGGGCACCCTGAGCGTGGGTGACTCGATCGTCGCCGGTGACGCCTGGGGCCGTGTGCGCGCGCTGTACGACTATCGCGAGCGCAAGATCGATCACGCTGGCCCCGGTGATCCCGTTGAGATTCTTGGTTTCGATCGGCCGCCACCTGCCGGCGAGCTTGCTCGCGTCGTCGAGAACGACCGTCGCGCACGCGAACTCGCTCATCAGCGCGAAGAGCGTCTGCGCCGTGAGGCGCGCGCGAAGCAGTCGAGCCGTGGCGTCTCGCTCGAGAAGCTCTTCGAGGCGCTCCAGTCGGGTGGCGTCGCCGACCTCAACCTCGTCCTGAAGGGCGACGTCCAGGGTTCGGTCGAGGCCATCGTCGGCGAGCTCGCGAAGATCCAGCACCCCGAGGTGCGGGTCAACGTCATTCACACCGGCGTCGGCGGCATCACCGAGAACGACGTGAACCTTGCCGCAGCGTCAAGCGCGATGGTTGTTGGCTTCAACGTGCGTCCGAGCGCCGAGGCGCGCCAGCTCGCCGATCGTCAGGGCATCGAGATTCGCCAGTATCGGGTCATCTACGAGCTCACGCAGCAGATTGAGCAGGCGTTGGTGGGCATGCTCTCACCGGTCGAGACAGAAGCCGTTATCGGTGAGGCCGAGGTTCGTGCGCTGTTCAAGGCATCGCGGATCGGCACGATCGCAGGCTGCATGGTCACGAGCGGCATCGTCCGTCGCAACGCAGACGTCCGCGTCTTCCGCGATGGAGCACGCATCTACGAGACGACGATCTCGGTACTACGCCGCTTCAAGGACGATGTGCGTGAGGTCGCCGAAGGGTTCGAGTGCGGCATCCTGCTGCAGGGCTTCAACGACTTGCGCGAGGGTGACATCTTCGAGATCTACGAGACGCGCGAGGTCGAGCGCACCTCGCTCGATGAGCCCGCCGCGAAGCCCGATGCCGCGTCGAAGTCCGACGACGTCTAGAGCACTTCGAACCGTTCAAGCGGCCGACCGCCGCTGGCACTAGGATCGGCTCGGCATGCTCTCAAGCCTTGAAATCGCCCAGGCAGCGACGCTTCGTCCGATCGCCGACATCGCGAGCGAACTCGGACTGCACGACGACGAGTGGGAGCCGTACGGGCGCACGAAGGCAAAGATCGACCTCAGCGTGCTCGATCGGCTCGAGGAGCGACCTGACGGGAAGCTGATTGCCGTGACGGCAATCACACCTACCCGCAGTGGCGAAGGGAAGACAACAACGTCCGTCTCGCTGACGCAGGGGCTGGGGGCGATCGGGCGCAAGCCGATGCTCTGCTTGCGCGAGGCGTCGCTTGGCCCGGTGTTCGGCGTCAAGGGCGGCGCTGCAGGTGGTGGGTACGCGCAGGTCGTGCCGATGGAGGACATCAACCTCCATTTCACCGGCGACATCCACGCGATCACCGCAGCAAACAACCTTCTGGCCGCGATGCTTGAAGCGCATCTCCATCACGGTGACGCACTCGACATCGACCCTGCGACGATCACGTGGCGGCGCTGCCTCGATATGAACGATCGGGCGCTTCGACAGATCACCGTTGGGCTCGGCGGGCCAACGAATGGGACACCGCGCGAGTCGGGCTTTGACATCACCGCGGCGTCCGAAGTGATGGCGTTGCTTGCAGTCTCCCGCGACTTGGCTGATCTCCGCCGCCGCCTCGGCGAGATCACCGTCGGCAAGACATTCTCGGGAGAGTCCGTCACCGCCGACATGATCCGTGCGGCGGGTGCAATGGCCGTGCTGCTCAAAGAAGCGATCAAGCCGAACCTCGTGCAGACGCTTGAGGGGCAGCCGGCGCTTCTCCACTGCGGACCGTTCGCGAACATCGCGCATGGCAACAACTCGCTGGTGGCCGATCGCATCGGGTTGAAGCTCGGCGACTACGTCGTAACCGAGGGCGGTTTCGCCTCCGACCTCGGGATGGAGAAGTTCATGAACATTGTCTGCCGTGCCGGAGACATCCGCCCGAGCGCCGTTGTTCTTGTTGCAACCGCGCAGGCGCTCGAGCACCACGGTGGGGAGCCGGGTGGTGGTACCGCCGCGATCGAACGTGGCGCAGCAAACCTTGAGCGTCACATCAACATCGTGAAGAGCTTCGGTATCTCGCCGGTTGTCGCTGTGAACCGCTTCCCTGGAGATACCGAGGAAGAGGTGCAGCTCGTGCGCCGGCTGGCACTCGAGTTTGGTGCGCATGCCGCCGAGCTGAACGAAGGCTTCGAGAAGGGCGGGACGGGTGCAACGGCGTTGGCTGAGGCGGTCGTCGATGCAGCCGACCAGCCGATTTCGTTCCGGCACACCTACGCGCTCGACGCCCCGATCGCCCAGAAGATCGAGGCCGTCGCGAAGACGATCTACGGCGCTGATGGCGTCGTCTTCCAGCCAGAGGCTCAGGCGAAGCTCGCCGAGTTCACGGCGGCGGGTTACGACCGGCTTCCGATCTGCATGGCGAAGACGCATATGTCGCTCTCTGACGATCCGACGAAGTACTGCGCTCCAACAGGGTTCGACGTCACCGTGCGCGACATTAGGGCCTACACCGGTGCCGGGTGGCTCGTCGCGCTCCTTGGCGAGATGCAGACCATGCCCGGACTTGGAGCTGAACCTGCCGCGTTCAACATCGATATCGACGCTGTCGGCAACACCATCGGTCTCTTCTAGCCAGCTGTTGCGGCCAAGAATGAAGGGACGTGCGACTTGTCGCCACCGGTGACGAGTAGCGTTAGTCCGATGAGCGAGCGAATGCGCCGTGTCAATGAAGCTGTCCGCGGCGTTGTCGCTGAAGCTCTTGGCGAACTCCAAGACCCACGAATCGGGCTCGTTACGGTCACTGGCGTGAAGATCTCGCCCGACCTGCGCGAGGGGAAGGTCTTCGTGTCGGTGCTTGGGAACGAGAAGAAGCGGCTGGCCTCGCTCGCTGGGCTCGAATCGGCGACGGGGTTTGTTCAGTCACGTCTAGGGCGTGAGCTGCGCTTGCGCAGGACTCCCGCGCTGACGTTTGAATACGATCCATCAGTCGAGCACGGCGTCCACATGTCGAAGCTGATCGATCAGCTTGATCCCGGTCCCGCGCCCGAACCTGACGATGACGAACACACAGGCTGATTTCGCTGCGGTAATCGACGCCCTCAAGGCGGGCGAACGCTTCCTCGTCACCACCCACGAGAATCCCGACGGAGACGCGCTGGGGTCGCTGCTCGCGATGACCACGATCCTCCGTTCGCTCGGCAAAGATGTCGCGCAGTACCTGTCGGGTGAGGCACCCCTCCCGGCCGAGTATGGGTTCCTGAACTTGGAACAGCTCTCACGATCGCTGCCTGCTGACGCCGCCGAGCGCGTGGTCGTCGCCGTCGATTGCGCGAACGAGCGGCGTATTGGCTCTGACACGTCCTTCCTCGGCGCCGCCTCGCAGGTGATCGATATCGATCACCATCACGACAACACGCGCTTTGGCGCGGTCAATCTCGTTGTCGGCGACGCCTCGTCGACGGCAGAGATCATGCGCGACATTGCCGACGCGCTACACGTGCCGCTGACACACGAGCTCGCCGAGCAGATCTACATTGGCCTCGTCACCGACACCGGCCGGTTCCAGTACTCAAATACGACGCCGAAGGCGCACCGTTTGGCCGCCGAACTCGTCGAAGCGGGGGCCAACGTCAACGGAATCTTCCAGGCCGTCTACGAGACAGTGCAGCTGCCGAAGTTGAAACTTCTTGGGCGCGCGCTTGAGCATGCCCAGCCCTACGAAGGTGGCCGGCTCGTTGTCGCGCACCTGTACCGGTCCGACTTTGCCGACGCTGGTGCCACCGAGCCATTCTCAGAAGGCGTGATCGACTACCTACGCCAGGCAGAAGGTGCTGAGGTGGTCGGACTGATTCGTGAGCCACCACCGCACGCCGGTGGCCCTCGCTGGCGTGTCTCGCTTCGTTCGCGCCGCGAAGACATCGATGTCTCTGCAATCGCACGCGGTTCGGGAGGCGGTGGACATCGGCAGGCAGCTGGGTTCTCGCATGATGGTCCGCTAGAAGCGATCGTCGAGTTCATCCATCAGGGATTTCTCGCCGCAGATGCCGCCGCGCGCTCGTAAGCCCGCGGGCGTCGTTCTCTCCGACAAGCCAGCGGGCCCCTCGTCGTTCGCACTCGTCTCGGCCCTACGTCGCCAGACAGGAGCGCGAACCGGCCATGCAGGAACGCTCGATCCTTTCGCCACCGGCCTTCTGGTGCTGCTTTCGGGAGCAGCCACGTCGCTCGCGCCGTGTTTCGTTGGCCTCGACAAGCGGTATGTCACGACGATCGAGCTGACCGCGACGAGTACGACAGGCGACCCAGAGGGCGAACTGAGCGAGCCGCACGCGCCACTGACCGAAGACGAGCTCCGCGCCGCAGTCGTCACGCTGACCGGAGAGGTTGACCTACCTGTTCCCGCGTTCTCTGCGATCAAGATCGATGGCGAACGTGCCTACAAGAAGGCGCGGCGCGGGGAGGAGGTCGCTGTGCCGATCCGTCGGTCGAACGTCTACGTTCTCGATGTGGTCGGATATGACGGGAACACGGCGACGCTCTCGATGCATGTCTCATCGGGAACGTACGTGCGATCGATCGCAGAGGCGCTCGGCGGGCATTGCCTCAGCTTGCGTCGCACGGCTGTGGGACCGTTCAATGTCGATGAGGTGAGCACCGAGATGATCCTGCCGTCACGCGCTCTCGAACGGTTGCCGGAAGAGGCCGTCGCGCGCATTCCACGGACGCTCATCGATCGCGTGTTGGCTGTCGAGGCCGAGGAGCTACGCGCGCCATGAAGGTCGCGTACGCACCAGGTGAACTCGATCCGCGCCCTCGCACAGTTGCGATTGGCGTGTTCGACGGCGTACACCTCGGGCACCGGGCAGTCATTCGACGCGCACTCGAGGGGCCGGTTCCGACCGTTCTCACGTTCGATCCGCATCCGCGCGCGTTCTTCGGTCATCGCGTACCGATCCTTTCGAGCCTTGAACGCCGACTCGAGCTGCTCGCCGAGATCGGCGTCGAGGAGACGCTCGTGGTTCCGTTTGATGGAGTTGTCGCAGGCCTCGCGCCCGACGAGTTTGCCGAGACGTACCTTGCTGCGATCGGGGCAACGACCGTGATCGCGGGCGCCGACTTCCGGTTCGGGTATCGGCGCTCAGGCGACCTTGAGTCACTTCGCGCGCTTGGCTTCAACGTCGACACCGTGCCTCTCGTCCCAGGGATCTCGTCGTCGCAGATTCGCGAGCTCGTTGCTGCAGGGGATGTGCGTGACGCCGCACCGCTCCTCGGGCGGGCGTTCGAGGTCGAAGGTGTCGTTGTCAGCGGTGATGCGCGCGGCGGAACGCTCGGGTTTCCAACGGCAAACCTTCGCTCCGCTCCCGATGCTGCTATTCCGCTGCACGGAATCTATGCCGGCTCTGCTCGTGGAACACGGGCCGCGATCTCGATCGGCGTTAACCCGCACTACGGCGGCAAAGAGCTGCGGCTCGAAGCGTTCCTGCTCGACTTTGCGGGCGATCTCTACGGGCAGCGGCTCGTCGTTGAGCTGTGGGAGCGCTTGCGCGACGAGGCGGTGTTCGACAGTGAGGCTGCGCTGATTGAGCAGATCGCTGAAGATGTCGCCGCAACGCGGGCCGCTACGCCGCCTGTCTGAGCATCAGCCGACTGCGCAGACGTAGGGCGTAACTGCCGTTTGCGAGCGGAAAGTCGAACTGGGCGCCGTCTTCAAGGCCACCACGGATCACGAAGGTGTTCAAGCCGGTCGGTTCCGCGGAAAGCACCGTTTCGACACCACCCTCGATGACCGACAGGGAGAGCCCGGTTCCCTTGGCGCTCACGTTTGCGGCGCAGCTCTCGTTCGCGTATGTCCCAGTGAAGACTCCGCGCTCGTGCTCACCGAGCAGAATCGTGGGTGGCTGCGATCGTTGCGCACCAACCGTGGCCTCGAGCGCGTATTCAGCGAGCTCTCGCAACGGCCGTGCGGTTTCGGCACCACGGGCGAGGACGACGATTGCGACCGACTCACTGGGGACGGTGAGCATTGTCGAGCGCCAGCCATTCCACGACCCGTCGTGGCCCCAAACGTCGATCTCACCAATGCGCTCGTAGCTAAGACCGAGGCCGTACCCACCACCGAGTCGCTCGGCGACGCGCTCGCGCTGACGAGCACCGGGTGTGCCACCCAAGGCCTGCGCGAGCAGCAGCACCTCGTCGATCGTCGAGACGAGCCCTCCAGACGCACGCCGCGCGCGCGGATACGTCTCGCCCTTGACGGGGTCGAACGAGGTAGCTGCCAGCCCAAGCGGCGCCAGCACGCGCTCCTGTACGAGCGTCTCGTACGGCGCATCACCAACAGCCGCGGCGAATGCAGCAGCCAGCCAGTAGCCGGCATTGGAGTAACTCCACACCGTGCGTGGCGGGACGACCGGCTCGAGGGACTGCAGCGAGCGCGACGCGCGCTGGAGCGCGTCTGCACCTTCACCGAAGCGTGCGAGATCGCCGTATTCGCACTGGTATCCGCTCATGTGCGCGAGCAGATCGCCACAGGTGACGCCCGGCCACGCGCCAATCGCGAGGTTCGGACCAACGACGTCCAGCGCGAGCCAGGCGGTGACGGGCTTCGTCAACGACGCAATGTGGAACCGATCTTTCGCCTTACAGCCAACGACCGTGCGCATCGTGCGCGTGGGGGTGGAGACCGCGGCCGCAAGCGCTTCCACGCCGTGTTCTGCGGCGAGCGATCGAGCCAATGCGGAAAAAGCCTGCTTGTTCACGTACTGCTACCCTACTCATCGACCCCGACCCGGCCGTGCGCGTCCTTCCTTGCGCGGCGAAGCTGAGTCGAGGGTGTCACCCTAGAGGAGGTACAGATGTCACTGACCAAGGAAGCGAAGCAGGGCGCTACTGCGAAGTTTGGCAAGCACGAGACGGACACCGGTTCGCCGGAGGTTCAGATCGCGATGCTGACTGATCGCATCAACCAGCTCACGGAGCACCTGCGCACGCACAAGAAGGACCACTACTCGCGCCGCGGGCTGCTGAAGCTCGTCGGTCGCCGGCGCCGGTTCCTGGCGTACCTGCAGAAGAAGGATCTCGAGGGCTACCGCGCCCTCATCAAGGAGCTCGGCCTCCGCCGCTAGCTCCTTCGTCAACGCACCGGAGGGTGGATGTTTGAGCGAGCCCCTAGTAGGGGTTGACTCAAACCTCCGCCCTCCCATTCGCACAGTGGAGGAATAGGAAAAATGAGCATTGTTGAAGCCGGGCCCCTCGGGACACCGGTTTCCGTGACCGTGAACGTGGGTGGCAAGGACATCACGTTCGAAACCGGCAAGCTTGCAAAGCAGGCTGACGGTGCGGTCGTTGTCCGCTCTGCGGACACCGGCGTTCTCGCAACGGCCCAGGGCCGGACGGCGGCGCGCGAAGGCGCGGACTTCTTCCCGCTGACGGTCGATGTCGAAGAGCGCGCATACGCCGCGGGCAAGATCCCGGGCGGGTTTTTTAAGCGCGAAGGTCGCCCGACTGAGAAGGCGATCCTTACCGCACGCATGATCGATCGTCCGATCCGGCCGCTCTTCCCGAAGGGCTACCGCAACGAGACGCAGTGCATCGCGACCGTCCTGTCGGCCGACATGATCGAGCCGCACGACATTCTCGCGATCAACGGCATCTCCGCCGCGCTGCTCGTCTCACCGCTGCCGTTCCTCGGCCCGGTGGGCGCAGTTCGTATCGGTCTCGTCGATGGCGATCTGATCGTCAATCCGACGCTCGAAGAGATCTACCAGGAGTCGACGCTCGATCTGATCGTCGTCGGCACCAAGGATGGCCTCACGATGGTCGAGGCGGGTGCCGATCAGGTCAGCGAAGCAACGCTGCTTGAGGCGCTCGATATTGCCCAGGCCGAGATCGTCAAGCTGTGCCAGGCACAGGAGGACCTCCGTGCCAAGGCCGGCAAGCCGAAGTGGCTCGATCCCGCCGTCACGGAGGAGATCGATTCAAAGCACGGCGCCGAGATCGCTGCGCGCATTCAGTCGCACGGCATCGCGGCCTCCGGTGCAATCGTCGCCGAGATCATCGAGCGTGAAGCTGGCGTCATCACGATGCAGTCGACGGAGGCCAACGTCCTTCGCGCGCTGCAGGTGCGGATGTCGCTTGAGCAGATCATCGAGAAGAAGCGGGCGGCTGCCGTTGAGGGTCCGGTGCGCGAGCAGTTCGGCGCCGACCTGAAG
>CAIWTI010000290.1 GCA_903915545.1 uncultured Actinomycetes bacterium
AAGATCTTCAACAGCGCCCTCAACACCGGCATGGGTCGCTTCACCGTCACCCCAACAATCAACGTCACGATCCCCGGCAACGCCTACGCCGGCGCGTACGTCAGCACCCTCACCGTCGCCGCAGTCAGCGGCCCCTAAGACCGAGCCTCCGACACGAGCGCGACGGGAACCGCTGCCCCCGCCGCGACTCACCTATCGGAACAGCACACAAAGGCGCCCCGCATGCGGCACGGGGCGCCTTTGTTTTGGTCCCACTCGTTTGCCTACAAGCCGCTCGCGATCAGGAAATGCACGCCGCAACGACGGCAAACCTGGTCCAATCTCCCTACATGGGTTTTCGCTCCGTCCGGATTCACACGTTTGGTCCCCCAATCTGCAACCTGGGCGGCCGATACTTGAAACGTGATCTCACGTACCAAGACCCTTTCTCTGGCCCTCGCCGCAGCAGCAGCGCTCGCAATCTGCGCGCTCGCAGCAGCAGCGAACGTGACCGCAACTGGCACCGTGACCGGAGCCGGCTCGGTGACGATCAGCGCGGGCGCAACCGCATCGTTCTCGGATGTGCTCGACGGCACCGACCAGACGGTGACCTACACCGTGCCGCTCACGATCGTCGATGCGCGTGGAACGGGCGGCGGCTGGAACACGACGATCACCTCAACCACTTTCACGACAGGCGTCAAGACGCTCTCGACAACCGCGTCGACGATCACCGGTGTGTTGGTCGCATGCACCGGCGGTTCGACCTGCACCAACCCGACCAACGCGATCACCTACCCCGTGACCGTCCCGGCAGCTGGCACAGCCCCGACGGCCGTCAAGTTCTTCAACAGCGCCGCGAACACCGGACTCGGCAGCTTCACCGTCACTCCGACTGTCTCGGTCGCGATCCCAGGGAACACCTATGCCGGTAGCTACGCGAGCACGCTCACCGTTGCTGTCGCGGCTGGCCCGTAGCTCGGCGTTCGCTTTGATCGCCGGTCTTGGGTTCGCAGCCTCCACGTGGGGCGCGTTGACCATTAGCTCAACCGCGACCCCGTCCTTCGCTGTCGCACTGAACGGCACCGACCAAGCCCCGACCTACTCACTCGCCTTCACCGTGGCGAACACCGGAGGGGGAAACAACTCGGGCTGGCGTGTCAATGCCGCCGCGACGCAGTTCCTGAACGGCACCAACGCGTTCCCAACGACGGCGTCCTCGGTCGTAACCGTGCCAAACCCGGGAAGTTGCACGGGTGGTGGCTGTAACACGCCGACCCCGTCGGGGCTCGTCGTCTACCCCGTGACACTGCCGACGACCGGTGGCGTGGCGATCTACAACGCCTCTGCGAACACGGGTAAGGGCACGAATGTGATGACCGCAACCGTTCGCGTCACGGCCCCAGCGAACATCATCGCCGGGACGTATACGAGCACCGTCACCCTGCAAGTCGTCTCGGGACCGTAGGCTATGCGTATGCGACGAATCCTTCCGTTCCTTGCTGTCTCGCTGCTGCTCCTCGCGCAGGGCGCTTCCGCGGCCGTAACGCCCCAGGGGCCTGCGTTTGGACTCCGCGCAGTCGGCAACCCGAAACTGGGCTACTTCGTCTACGACGCCAAGGGTGGCGTCGTCGAAAAGGGCGGCATCTGGGTCACGAACACGGGCGACCAGGTCGGCGACGTGAAGATCTACAGCGCCGACGCGACAACGGGTAGCACGACCGGAACGGTCTATCTCACGGATGCGACCCCGAACCAAGTCGGTCGCTGGATTGTGCTTCCCGCCGCGACCTACACCCTGAAGCCCGGTGAGCGGAAGCTGATCAATTTCACGGTGAACATCCCAGCAAGCTCGGCTGCAGGCCAATACGTCGGCGGTCTCGTTGCCGAGACGGTGCGCCAGGTTGCAAGCCCTAAGTCGGGCAAGAAGGCGAATGTGCAGATCAGGGTTCGTGACCTTTCGATCGTTGCCGTGCAGGTGAACGTTCCTGGCCCGCAGGTGGCGCAGTTCACGATCACGAGCGCAACGGTTGGCGGCTCCAAGGGGCACCAGCAGGTCTTCATTCACGTCGCAAACAGCGGGAACATCCTTGGCAAGCCGACGGGTCAGGTGTCGATCTCAAAGGCCTCCGATGTCAGCGCCACCGCGCTCGAAACGATCCCGTTCCGCATGGACACGTTCTTGCCCCACACGGCGATCGACTACCCCGTTCAGCTCAAGACGGCGCTCCCCCCTGGTGATTACGTCGCGAGCGTCAAGCTCTCCTACAGCGCACCGTCGGCGACAGGCGGAACGGGGACGACGAAGACGATCACGCAGACTGCCTCAGCCGCACCGAGCTTCACGATCAGCAAGAAGAGCGTCCAGCAGGTCTTCCAGTCGTCGAAGGCAAGCCAGGTCGCGCTCGGTGTCGCTTCTCCTCCGGGCCGTCCGATCTGGCAGTACGCGGCCGCCGGCGGCGTCGCCCTGATCCTGCTGATCGCAGTCTTCTGGCTCATCTACTCGAACCGACGTTTGAAGCGACGCACCGCTGCCGCGTCCCCTGCGCCAGCCCCGGCATCGTCGGTCGATCCGATTGTCGCGCCGATGACAGCGACGCCCGCGCAAGCACCGGCAGCCACGCCACAGCCCGCAGCGCCGACGCCAACGGTCGACCCTGCACCTGTCACACCTGTAGCTGTCACGCCGGTGCCACCCGCACCGTCGGTCACGCCTGTTCCTCCCGCACCAACGTCGTCACCGGCCGCAGCCTCGTGCGGAGCCTTCCACTACTGGGTCGTCGACTGGGATCATCCGCAGGTCGGCATCGACGGCCTCCAGCGCTACCCGCACCGCTGTCGGAACTGCGGCACTGAAGTGCTTGCGACCGACATCAGCGACGCAACAACGCAAGCCGACCGGGCCTAGCACCAGCCCCTCCGCGGCCCCGCGTTCGAGGGATTCGCACCACTTTCCGTAGGTTTGCCCTCGACAGACGCCGGAATCCGGTGTAGAACGAGAGCGGGAGGTGAGTCTGTGCTGCGGGCACTGGCTGCTGGTCGTTCCAAACATCATCCGAACGGGGGATCCCTCGTTCGCGCAATCGACCCTGCACGGGGGGGTCGCGGCTGCCGACTACCAGAGTGGATGAGGTCGTCCCTTCTATCCCTCGTGGCCGCGCTTGCGCTGCTCATGGTTCCCGCTGCGCTCGCAGATACCGCCCCCACCCTGTTTGGTGTCTCGCCGAACACGGTGGTCGTGAAGCTCGCACTGAACTCGGGTGGCCTCTCGCTGAAGACGGCGCCAGCACTGACGAGCGGAGGCACCACGCAGGTTCCGCTGACGGTGACCGACGGTCGCGGCACGGGCACTGGCTGGACGCTGCGCCTGAACACTCCCGGCGCGACGGTCACCTCGATCACCGCCGCCTGCGCGTCGAACTCAACCTGCACGCTCCCGCATGCTGTGGGTCCGGCAACCGGCGCCTCGATCCTCGCGACCGCTCAAGGAACCGGCATGGGCGTCATGAACCTCGTGGTCACCGTGTCGGGCCAGCCCAAGGGCCCGCTCGCGTTTAGCGTCGTACCGCGCTAGCGCGCGACAGTCGCGGCGCTCGAGCGCCATTCGCGCAGCGCACGCACGAGGAAGACAAATACGAGAACGAGCAGCGCATTGCGTGCGAGCAGCGCCCACACCGTCCAGTTCTGCTCGCGCAGGCCGTACTTATCGACGATGTAGGCGGGCTGAGTCAGCAGCAAGGCGGCAAAGAGCGAACCAGCGGCGCGAGCACCGTTGCGACCTGCGGCGAGCGGAACGATCACCGCAACCCACGTGAGGTACTGGGGCGAGAGCACCTTGCCGAACACCGCGAACGCCGTCACGGCGACCGCAGCGGCAGTCACGAAGCGCCGATCCGTATCGGGCCCGCGCCAGTACTCACGAATCGCCCAAAGCACGAGCACGACGGAGACGAGTGACGAGATCGTCGCGAGCGCGTCGGCAAGCGAGCCGCCGAGGTCGATCGATCCGGGCTTGCCGGCGATCCAGTCGACGTGATGAATCCCGAGCTTCGAACCCGCGAGGAGTACGGAGCTCGCGAGCGTCTCGATCTCGAGGTGGCGCTTTGCCTGCGACCAGAGACTGAAGCCCACTCCACCGGGCGCTGCCAGAAAGAACGGCGCGAAGAGGACGAGGCCGGCCCCGGCCCACCACGCGGCAAACGGCAGCCGGTGGTGCGCACGTCGCAGAGCGAGGGGTGCAACGACGGCAGGAAAGAGCTTCACGACAGTTCCGAGGCCGAGCCAGATCGCACCGGTGCGCTCCCGCCCGTCGACAACGGCCAACACCGCAAGGAGCAAGATGAGCGCCGGAAGCGGGTCGTACCGGTTGAGGTAGACCGGACCGAGCAGCACGGGCAGCAGGATGACGGGGGCGAGCTGGAGCGCTGGAATCGCCAGGCGACGGGCGATCGCAAGCGCAGCGACCACACACCCCGCACCGCAGAGCGCCATCCAGAGCTTGAAGAACAAGA
The DNA here is from genome assembly GCA_903915545.1 of uncultured Actinomycetes bacterium. Lineage (GTDB taxonomy): Bacteria > Actinomycetota > Thermoleophilia > Gaiellales > Gaiellaceae > PALSA-600. The sequence continues at coordinate 4,491 of CAIWTI010000290.1, forward strand.
CGTAGTGCGCGTTCCACAGCAACGCGGGGAGCGCGAAGACGGGAACCGAACCCGGCGGGTACTCGTCGTAGAAGTCGCGGTACGGGATCCGACCATCGAGGACGAGCTCCCGTCCATACAGCGAGTACGCGGACGTATCGCCCGGATAGGCGTGGCTCAGGAGGCCACCGTAGGCGACAAGCGTTGCGGCGGCAAAGAGGAGCAGCGCGAACGCCGTCGCCGGCGTTGGCCGCGGCACCCGGATCACTTCAGATCCTTGTTCGACTCCATGTCAAACCACATGGCAAACAGGGTGAACTGGCTTCCGGCGATCAGAAGCAGCGCCACGAGCACCACCGTGGCAGCCGGAATGCCGTTGCCTGCAATCCGCAGCGCCGTCTCGAGGATTCCCAACGCGAGCCCCGCCACCGTCATCAGCAGACCAAGGGCGTAGAAGAAGACGAGCGGATGGAAGTCGCGGATCACGTACTTCTCGCGCAACCGCCAGAAGAACGCTTTCAGAAGCAGCCACGAGATGCGCGGCACGACTTTGCGAATCCGGATCCCTGAGCGCTCGCCGACGCCGTAGATCGGACGAGACGGGACATCGCGCACGCGTGCGTTCCAGACGTTCAAATGGACGAGCAGGTCATTCGGAAAGCCGTAGCGCGTGTAGACGCGATCGAGGTCGAGCAGCTCGAGCATCCGGAGCGAGATCGCGGTGTAGCCCGCCTGTGAGTCCGCGACATGCCAGTAGCCCGACGCGATCTTCGTGAGCAGCGAGAGGACGGCGTTGCCGACGAATCGGTGCCGCGGAATCACCTCGCGGGCATTGCCGTAGAACAGCCGGTTCGCCTTTGCATAGTCGACCTCGTCGCGGGCGACAGGCCCTGCGATCGACTCAAGCTCGGCCGGATCCATCTGGTTGTCGCCGGCCATGACGACAGCAACATCAATGCGCTCAGCGAGCGCTCGCTTGTATCCCGTGACGATCGCCGCTCCGACGCCACCGTTTCGCTCGTGTCGGACAACTTCGACGCGAGGGTCACCTGACGCTTCCGCCTTCGCCGCGGTCGCATCACTCGATGCGTCGTCAACGACGATCACGCGATCAACGAACGCAGGAATCCCCGCAAGCGTTGCGCCGATCAACAGTTCTTCGTCGTGCGCCGGAACGACGACGGCGATCGTCTTGCCGTCGAGCATCGGCTACCCGAAGATCCGAACGCGGAAGAGCACCCAGATCGCGCGGAAGCCGTCGCGCCACGTGATGTTCTTCCCTTCGTCGTACGTTCGCCCGTAGTACGAGATCGGCAGCTCGTAGATCCGCAGCTTCTTGCGACAGATCTTTCCCGTGATCTCCGGTTCGATTCCGAACTTGTTCTCTTTGAGTTCGAGCGACTTCAACACTTCGCTCCGAAACGCCTTGTAGCCCGTCTCCATGTCGGAGATCGTCGTGTTGAAGAGGATGTTCGTGAGTAGCGACAGGAACTTGTTGCCAACGAGGTGCCAGAAGAGGTAGACGCGCTGTGGCCGGCCACCGGAAAGGCGCGAGCCAAGAACAACGTCGGCAACGCCATCGATGATCGGCTGGATCAGCGCGGGCACTTCGAACGGGTCGTACTCCATGTCGGCGTCCTGGATGACGACGATGTCGCCGGTGATCGCCGGGATGCCAGTGCGTAGCGCCGAACCCTTGCCGCCGTTCGTCTTCTTGATCACCGTGGCGCCATACGACGCAGCGATCTCCGCGGTGTCATCCTTCGAGCCATCGTCGACGACGATCACCTCTGTCTCAAGATCGAGCTGCGCGATGCGCGACAGCACCTCGCCGATCGTGGCCGATTCGTTGTAGGCGGGAACGAGGAATGTGACTTTCACGGCGTGCCGATCCTACTCGCCCGCTGCGTTGCAAGGAGCGGTGTGAGCACGGCGGCTCCCACAAGCGCCCCGTCGATCACGCGATCACCCGAGTACGAGAGGTAGTTCGACCACTCAAGCGGACTGACGACGTAGATCCAATCGAGACCAAGAAACGCGACCACAACGAAGGTTGCGCCGAAGACTGCGACGTGCGTTGCCCGCGCGAGCAGGACGGCAATCCCGAAGAGCGGCAAGATCAGCGGCCACGAATCGAGCGAGAGCGCGGGCCGCAGCAACGCGTGCAGCGCAAGCGGTGCGATACCCGGGTGGCGCACCTCGAGCGAGTGCACGGTCAGCAACGTGTCGGAGTGGACGTGCCGTGCCGCAAGCCAGATCTGCCAGGGAAGGAGCGAGGCCTCGACACAGAGCCCGGCGAAGACGACTCCGCGCAGCCGCCGGGTTGCAACGAGGAGCGCAATCAGTAGAGCGGCTGCGTAGACGACGCCCTCGTTCTTGGTGAGCGCAGCGCACGCGAGGAAGAACGCGGGGGCGATGGGAAGCCCACCTGCACCTTGCGCGATCCATGCCGCGGAAGCGAGCACGGCAGCGCCAACAAACAGCGCGAGGGGAATGTCGGCGTACGCCGTCAGGAGTTGGCCGACGAACGCCGGCGCCGCCCCGAGCACAACGAGCCACGGCCAGGTGAGCCGCCGCGAGACGGTTTGTCGCAAGTAGCCATGGAACGCTGCAATACCGGCCACGCCGATCAGGAGGAACTGGAGATGGATCGCCTCGGGATTGAACCCACCCATTGCACGTGCCGTGACGGCCTCAAGTGATGGCACAAGCAGCGGGTAGTCGAGATGAAGCGGCGCAGCGCTCGACGCGGCAAAGAGGTGCGGGTCGGCCCAACCGAAGATCGTCAACGCCTTCGCTTTCATCCCCCACATCGCCCACGCGTCGTAGTTGTCGAGTGGCTTGGAGCGGAATACGGGCCACGCGTGCACGGTGAGGATGAGAAGCGCGACACACGCCGGCCAGCCGATCAGGCCGAGGCGCGGCCGACGGAGCTGGAGCGCGGGAAGTCGACCCGTCCGGTACCCAAGGCCGAGCGAGACGGCGCAGGCAACTGCGAGAGCCAGCCACCCATAGGTGACGTGAACGAGTGCGAGATGGGCTGAGAGCACCCCCGTGAGCCCGATGCCCGCGAGGTAGCTCGCCCCAAACGGAAGCCGCAGAAACGCCGCAATGCCGATCCCGGCCCCAAGTTCAAGAAGGTTTGCGAGCAGCAGCCGTGCGATCACGGGAGCGCCTTCGGTCGCAGCACTACCGTCGCATCGGCAAGCGACGACGCCGGAACGGCTGGGAGGAAGGCGTAGGTCGCATACGCCCGATACACCTCTGCTCGCGTCGTCAGTCCCTCTGGGCGATCAGCCGGCACGACGATCCACCAGCGATCGTGGGGCCCAATCTGAGCGGCCCACACATCGATCAGCGACAGGTCGAGCTGTTCGTGCACGGCTGGCGCGATCCGTGCCTCAGACGCGCCGAGTCGACTGTGCGCAGCGCTCAGTTCGTCCCAGGTCTCGGGAAACCCGATGGTGATCGCCACCACAGCACCCACGAAGCAGATGAGTCGCCTCACGTCGTCTCCTTCGCCCGCTGCCGTCCGCGACGCGTCACGGCGATGCCGTCGCTACGCGGTGCGGGGCCGTGTGCCGCGCGAATCGGCGACAACTGCGGCGATCGCACCGAGGATCAGACCGAGGATCAAGCCGATCAGCATCGAGTTACGGCTTGACCGAGCCGTCGTCTTGACGGCGACGGCCTTGTTCAAGATCTGGGTGATTGAGACGTTCTCGGCGAGGGCGAGCTGCTCCTGCGTCAGCGACTGCGTCTCGATCAGCGTTCCCTGGCGCTGCTCGGCGTTGTCGATCTGACTTACGAGCACAAGCTGATCAAACGGTGCGAGCTTCTGCGTCTTGATCGTGTTGTTCAGCGCCTCAAGTCGAACCTTCAGCGCCGAAAGCTGCGCGGCGTAGCTCGCGAGATCGACCTTGTAGGTATCGATCACCTTCTGGATGTACGACGAGGTGGTGTGGCTGACGACGTAGGCGCCAAGCGTATTCGCGGCCTCCTGCGTCGGCTTCTGCTTCTTGCCCTGCACGAGAATCTTGATCAAGTTGGCGCCGCGGCTCGCCGCTGAGGTGATGCCCGTCGTGACGGTGGTCACGCTGATGTGACCGGCGAAGGTGCCTGCCGGAACTCCGCCAGCGTCGGCTGCGGCCTTCAACGCCTCCTCCGAGGTGACGAGCTCCTGGATGGCGCGAGGGCTCGCCTGGTAGGTGAGCACTGGCGTCCCGCCGTTTGGCGTGAACGGCTGTCCCGGAATGATCAGCACCGAGGCTTGGAAGAGGCTCCCGCCTGAAACGGCGAGGACGGCGCCGAGCACGATGCCTGCGAGAGCACCACCAGCAGGCAGCCACCAACGAAGGGTGATCGCGCGCTTCCAACGACCAAGGTCGATGTCGCGCTCAGCCTCATTTCCAGGGGAGATCGTGCTCATCTGCCGCCGACTCTAGTCGATGCCCACTCCCACTGCGCGCGCAGACCCTCCTCGAGGGTGGTCTTCGGCACCCAGCCAAGCTCCGTCGACACCCGGGTCGTATCCGCCTTCGTGCGGCGTTGATCACCAGGCACCTCATCGCGACGATGGAGATCGAGGGTGCGTCCGGAGATCTGCTCGGCAAGCTCGATCGTCTCGTTCATCGACGCTTCGAGCGCACCGCCGACGTTGTAGGTGCCCGACCCACCTTCCATCGCGAGGATCGTTGCGGCGACGACGTCGGTGACGTACGTCCAACCACGTGACTGCTGACCGTCGCCAAACAGCTCAAAGGAGCCGCCCGATGCGAGGGCAAGGAGGATGCGCGTAAAGGCCATGTCAGGGCGTTGCCGCGGGCCGAACGCGTTGAAGTACCGCAGGACGACGGCGTCGAGATCGAACGATCGACGGTAGGCGTCGGCGAGGTGCTCGCACGCGAGCTTTGTGATCCCGTAGGGCGAGAGCGGCTGCGGCGGTGTGTCTTCGGGTGTCGGGTAGCGCTCTGCCGCACCGTAGATCGAGCTCGAGGATGCGAAGACGACGCGCACACCGTCGCGGGCCGCCGCCTCGAAGACCCGCTGCGAGGCGAGGACGTTTCGGGTGAGGTACAGCGGAAAGACCTCACCGAAGCTGCGAACGCCCGGCTGCCCCGCGAGGTGGAAGATCCCGTCGAAGCCCGCGAAGTCCAGCGGGTCGGCAGCCAGATCGACCCGACGCACATCAAGGTGTCGTGCGTTCTCCTCTTTCAGCGCCGGATCGTAGTAGTCGGTGAACGAGTCAAACCCGACGACCTCATGTCCCGCTGCAAGCAGCGTCTCCGACAGGTGCGAGCCAATGAACCCGGCCGCACCGGTAACCGCGTAGCGCATGGGGCGTCAGCCTACCGGGCGGCTCGGCTCAAGCCCGTAGATGCGGCCGTACCCCGTCAGGTAGAGGTGATGCGCATCCGCGACAACGGGTGAGTACTTGCCGTCAGGGAACGTCCACACCTGCTTGCCGGTCAGCGCATCAACGCCATAGGTTGTTCCCTTCAGCGTGGCGAAGTAGACGATGCCCGCAACCACGGTTGGTGATCCCGAGATGCGCCCATCGGCATCGAACGTCCAGCGGGTGTCGCCTGTCGCCGCGTCATACGCAGAGAACCGCCCCGAGTAGGAGCCGGTGAAGACGAGGTCGTGCCAGACGGCGGATGAGGAGTAGACGTACCCGCCGGTGTAGTGCGACCAGATCAGGTCGCCGGTGTCGGCACCGAACGAGTAGACCTTGCCGTCTGTTGCGCCGACGTACACGCGCCCGTACGCGACTGCCGGTGTCGCGTAGAAGTGCCCGGAAGAGCCGAGCCTGCTTTGCGCACTCGATCGCCAGATCTCCTTGCCGGTGATTGCGCTCACGGCGTACACGCTCGATCCGTACGTCCCGAAATAGACGCGTCCGCCGGCAACGGCCACGCCGCCCTTGATCTTGCCGTCGGCCTTGAACTTCCACCACAGACGACCCGTATGCGCAGAGAACGCGTAGACGTAACCGTCCCAGTCGCCGACGTATACCGAGTCGCCTACGACGACAGGCGACGTCTCGGAGGGGCCGAGCGGCCGACTCCAACGAACGTTCCCCGATCCCGCCCAGTACGCAACGAGGTGGCCTTTCCCACCCGACGCATTGCAGGGAAGCGGGTTCAGAAACACCACGTACACCGTGTCCTGGGCGACAACAGGAGATGCCGCCTGACAGCGTCCTGTGGAATGGGCCCACGCCCGAAGTCCGGTCGTTGCATTGACGGCAAAGACCTTCCCCGAGTTTGTCGCGAAGTAGAGACGGCCGTACGCGATCACGGGCGGAAACTCCACCAGGCTCTGAGCATGGAAGAGCCAGCGCTGGCGGAATGGCGGGCGGGTCGTTATCCCGACGGCGACGCGTCGACGCGACGCGTCGAACCCGTACGCAGGCCAGACGACGCCCGGCCCTGTCACGACGGGTGCAGCAACCGTCGTTATGAACTGATCGGTCGACGAGCCGCGGATGTCACGCCCGGCGTGGCGCACGTGGAGCACGTACGCCCCCGCCGCAATCAGCGCCACGATGAGAGTGCCTGCCCCACCGTAGACCAGCCGCCGTCTCATGTGTCGCCGCGCAGGCTCTCCGGATTCGCGGATGTCTGGGGCATCACTTCGAAGCGTCCAGCAACCCGATGCAAGATCACTTCGCCGAAGTACCGCGTCAGCACGACGCCCTCTTCGAAGTCGCCGAGTCGCGGTTCAGGCCGCATCCCCTCGGCCAGCTCAAGCGCGAGCTCGGGGTACCGTGACCCTGCCGCTGTCGGGAGCGGGAACCCACCGCCAAACCGTGGATTGACGTCGGTCACAGGCAGCGATCCGTCTGGCTCACGAAAGCACTGGACGTTTGCGGGCCCGACGATGCCGAGAGCCTCAGCCACACGCGCGCCGTGCTCGATCAGGTCGCGGTCTTTGATCGTCATGCCCTTGATCGTTTCGCCACCCTTCGACTCGATCATCGTGCGCGGCACGGCATTCAGGCAGCGACTCTCGAGATCGCAGAAGACGTCGATCGAGAACTCCTCGCCCGCGCAGGCGCGCTGCACCATCGATGGCGCGTCGACGCGCTCGAGGAAGTAGTCGAGCTCCTCCCGATTGTTTGCCCGATAGATGCCACGCGAGCCGAAGCCTCGCCGCGCCTTCACGAGAACGGGGAACGGCAGGTCGTCGGGAAGCGCCTCGGGAAGCCACGTCGGCGGCGTCGGAAGCCCGACCTCTTCGAAAAACGAGTGCGCAAGCCACTTGTCGGCGCAGCGCCGAATCGCATCAATGCCAGCGAGCAACACGAGTGCGGGAATCTCGTCGCGATGCGCCGCGAGGATCTCGTGGTCGAGATCGGTAAGCGGGATAACGAGCGTTGCACCGTACTTCCTGACCAGCGCGGCAAGGGCGTCGATGTAGCCAGGGTCGCCGACCGGCGGAATCAGCTCGCGGTGATCCGCTGCATACAACGCCGGGGCGAGCTCGCTGAGGTCCGTCGCAACCGTCGTTGCACCGGCACGCCGAAACGCCGTGACGATGTCGACGCGCTGACCTGCGCAAGTGAAGAGCACGACCGTCACGCGCCATCAGCGTAGTTGATACCCCTGCCGTCACCTCACAGAGGAGGTGCTTACACTTGTCCCGATGCGGCGACCCGTTGAGCCCCGCACCGCCATCGTGACCGGAGCGACCGGGCAGGACGGCTACTTCCTCGTCCGCCACCTCCTGGCCGATGGGTGGACGGTGCACGCCCCGGTTCGCGATCTGCAAGCTGCAGAAGAGCTGTTTGATCGCCACCCAGGCCTGCGCCCTGTTCGACGCGACCTTCGCGATCCGGGCCCGTTGTGTGCCCTGGTCGGCGATGTGCGACCCGAGGAGTTCTACAACCTGGCGGGCGAGAGCAGCGTTGGCGCGTCATTTGCCGATCCTCGCGCAACGTGGGAGTCGAACGCGCACATCGTTGTGTCGCTCCTCGACGCGGTTCGACTCGATAGCCCCGAGACGCGCTTCTACCAAGCGTCGTCGGGAGAGATGTTCGGCTCAGCACCCGGTGCGTCGGTCGTCCACGACGAGCGGTCACCGCTCAATCCGCAGAGTCCGTACGCCGCAGCGAAAGCCGCCGCTCACCTGCTGTGCCGCAGCTATCGCGAGTCGTACGACGTTCGGATCGCCTGCGGCATCCTCTTTAACCACGAGTCACGCCGTCGCAGCTCGCGATTCCTGACGCGCAAGGTGATCGACCATGTGGCTGCGCTCCGCTCGGGCACGACGAGCGAGCCGCTGGCGCTCGGAAACCTCAAGGTGCAGCGCGACTGGGGCTTCGCGCCTGAGTACGCCGACGGGATGATCACGATCCTTCGCCAGACGCAGATCCGCGGCGATGTCGATGTCGCAAGCAACTACCGCGACTACGTCCTCGGGACAGGACGGCTGCATCACGTCTGGGAGCTCGTCGACCGGGCCTACGCACTCGCCGGATACGCGTTGGTCTGGCAACTCGACGGCGACAACCCGGTTGCCTGGTCGGCGTCCTTCGCAGACAGCGGGGCGACCGCGGTGGTCGTCGATCCGTCGTTTATCCGTCCCGCCGATCCTGTCGCAATTGCGGCCGATCCAACCCGGATCACAGCCGAGCTTGGTTGGCAACCGGGCGAAGGTCTCGACGGGTTCCTGCGCGACATGCTCGACGACGCGTTCGGCCCGTCCGCTCAGTAGAGAAGGAACGGGAGCTCGGCAAGCGCCGAGACCACGAGCACGGCAACCGCACCTTGGAGCCAGCGCCCGCGCAGGCGATCGAGAGCGGCTGCGAACCCAAGCGCCCATGCTCCTGCCGCCGTCAGCATGTAGGTCGCCTTCAAGACGTCGCCGTCTGGCGTCGGATAGGAGACCGTGAAGAGCAGGTACGACGCGACGCCGAAGAGCGGGACGAGCACGACCGGCAGCCGTTCAGGCCGACGCCGTGCCTCACCCGCGAGGAAGATCCAGCCGAGCAAGGCAAGCATCGTCGGGACGATCCCGACGAGTGATTGGACCACGAGTTCGACTCGTGCCGTGGCGCCTGGGCGACCATGACCTCCGTTGCCGCCGCCGTTCCACGCCCACACCCCGAAGTAATCCCCCCACGCTTCCGAATACGTGGTCGGGAGCAACCGGTTCAAGAAGTGCCGCTTGTACGGCGCGCTCACGACAGCCGGGATGCCCGGATCGACGTAGAAGGCTGCCGGGCGACGCTCGAAGAGCGGCTTCTGCACGGTTGGCCGGTTGAAGACGGGCGACCCTCCGTACGTGCCGTACTGGTGGATGTACCAGGGAGCGGCGATCACGCCTGCGATCACAACGACGATCACCGCCTCCTTGAAGCGGCGGCCAACCGCGAGCGCCAGCACACATGCCGCGACCGCCCAGAGCGCCGGCGCGCGAACGAGCTGGGCGAGGCCGAGGGTGACACCGAGGAGCCAGGCGCGCCGCGCGTCGCTGAATGTGCGCACGCAGAGGAGCAGCGCGATCGTCGTGAGGCACAGCGACAGCGTCTCGGGGTGAAACATCGCCTCGTCCTTGACGGCGAGCGGAAAGAGCGCGATGAAGCCCGCGGCGGCAATGGCACGCCGTGGGCGAGTCGGCCACAGCTCGAGGGCGAGGCGGTGGACGGCGATCACGGTCAGGGCGAGAAACGCAACGTTGAGCGCCATGCCCGCGCGGTGCCACTCGCCCACCCCGAGGTGCCGCGCAAGCCAATCGGCGACACCCGCCACCGTGTAGTAGCCGGGCGGGGTGTAGTACTCGCCTGTGTAGTGCGGCAGGTTCCCGCCGAAGATCAACCCGTCGGCGTACTGCATGTGTTCGACACCGTCGTAGCCAGCTGTCGGGAAGTACTGCGAGACGTTCCACAGGCCAAGCACGACGCTGAACCCCACCACCGCCGCGAGCGGCTTGTCCCGGCTAATCGCCCTCGCGACGAGGCTACCCACCCTGCGTCCAGCCGCCTGTTGAGCCGCGATACGTCCCTCCGAAGAGCACGAACGGCGTGCGGAACAGGATCACGAGATCGATCCGCCACGACCGGTGCTCGACGTACCAAACGTCGAGCTCGATTCGCTCGGCCCACGGCAACGCGGCACGCCCATGGATCTGCGCCCACCCCGTCAAGCCCGGTCGCACTTCAAGGCGGCGGAGCTGGTGGGGCGTGTACTGGTCGACCTGGTACCGCAGCGTCGGGCGGGGCCCGATCAGCGACATCTCACCACGCACGACGTTCCACAGCTGCGGCAGCTCGTCGATCGAAAGCCGCCGGAGCAGACCGCCGCTCCGCGTGATCCGACTGTCGCCCTTGTCGACGGCGAAGCCCGCGCCCTTCTTTTCGGCGCCGACGATCATCGTGCGCAGCTTCAGGAGTTCGAAGTCGACGCCGTCCTTTCCAACACGTGTCTGGCGGTAGATGACCGGGCCGCGATCCTCGAGTTTCACGGCAAGCGCTGCGAGCGCAAGAAACGGTGCGGCCACGATCAGGCCAAGACCAGCAATCGTCACATCGAACACGCGATTCATCGGGTGCCCTCTGCAGCCTCCCAGGTCGCAGGAACTCCGCGACGCAGGTAGTTGAAGAGCGCCTTCGTGGTCGCCCACGAAACGAGCGTGTAGTACCAGGCGAGACCGGCGAACGGCACCCGGATGCGCGCCTTGCCAAGAAGCGCGAGTGCCAGCAGCCCGCCCTGCCCGGCGAGCGTGAGCCAGTAGAGCGCGCTCCCCGGCTCCAACACAACGAGCGCGATGTTCGCGGCGAGCGCCACGAGGTGCAGCAGCCCGGTGAGGTAGCGCAGGTGGCGGTGCGAGACGATCGCGAGCCAGTAGAGCGGCGGCAGGCGGCGAAGCATCTTGCCGCGAAGAACGATCAGCCAGCAGTGCTCGAACATCCGCACCTTGCGGCGGTACTCCTCTTCGGTGTCCTTCGACGGCTTCTCCGAGGCGACCGCGGCGGGCTCGTAGACTGCACGCAGACCGTTCTGCACCATCCGGCAGGGAAACGAGAGGTCGTGGCCCATCGATGGATGCACCTCGATGTAGGCGCTCCGGCGAACCGCATAGATCGACCCGTTGCCGCCGGTGACCGAACCGACCGCCGACTCGTTCGCGCGAAGCCACATCTCGTACCGCCAGTACGCGCCCTCCTTGTTGACGCCGTCGGCGTCGAGGATCGCGAGGCGACCGCACACGTACCCAACCTCCGGATCGGCGAGTGGGCGTACGAGGAGACGGAGCGCATCGGGTGCCCAGGTGCAGTTCGCGTCGCTGAAGGCGAGCACATCGACATCAGATCCGAACGCCCGCACTGCCTTGTCCTGCGCCTGGATCTTGCCGCCACGCTCGTTGACAAGCAGGTGCACCCGGGGCTCACGCTCCGCGATCCTGGCGACGAGATCGTTCGTCGCATCGGTCGACGCATCAGACGACACAACAATCGCGAGCCTGTCGGCCGGGTAGTCGAGCGCGAGCAGGTTCTCAAGCCGTCGTTCGATGACCGCCGCTTCGTTGTAGGCAGCAACGACGATCAGCACGCGCGGCAGCATGTCCGCCGCCGCAATCGCCCGTCGCCTCATGCGCGCAACGGCAGCAATTGCTGCCCCGTAGGCCACATGCGTCCACACAATGAGCGCGATGCTCGCCCAAAAGACGATCGCGATCATGGCCACACCCATTGCTACGACACCATGGTTCCCGGTTGTGCGAGCCTCACGCCCACAGCCCGGTCGAAGTCTTGGAGCGTTCCGACCGCGCGGTTGCGCGCACGCCTGACTGCAGCGAGGGCCGCGGAACGACGGCGCGGAATCACCACCCTCGCGAGCGTCAACTCTGCGGCGGTCACCGGTTCGAGCGCCTTCAGGCGCGCAAGAAGATCGACTTCGTGAAGGCGCCGTAGCGCAAGCTCGCCCGCGTTGAGCACCGCGACCGCTTCGCCACAACTCGCGCGAGCAAGCAGCGCGGACACCTTGCGCCTCGGTGCCTTCACGACCAACGACGCACAGTTCTGCAGTCGCCGCGTCACGATCGACCCGACTGCTTCGATGCCGTGACGCTGATCAAGAAGCTTGTCAGGGACGCTGAAGTCGTTCGTCGGCAGCAACATTGGTGCCGTCCGCGCGTCCGTCGAGATGTCCCAGACGCGCTCTTCGCCGGCACCGGTGGCATCAATCGCACGTACGAGTCGTCCGTCGAGGTCCCGGCAGAGCTCAAGGGCGTAGAGATAGGTACCCGACTGATACACGAGACATTGGATGTTTCCGAGGTTCGCAACTGCTTGTAGCCGAGCACTGAGCGGGTTACCAACCGCGGCGCGAACAGCTTCGATTTTCCTGAGCTCGCTTGCAGTCGAGCGCGAGCCTTCTGATCGTCCGAGCGGGATTGCACCGGCAAGCACCACGAGCAGCGCCGGAATGACGAAACGGGCTCTCACGGGCGCCTCCCCGCCGTCACAACATCCGAGATGAGCGCGCGGTACCGGGCAAGCGCGATTGCCGCCCCGCCTTCAGCGACCACCCAGTCACGACCACGACTTCCCATCTCCTCCAAAGGAAGAGCCCCTGCGTATGCGCTGCGAATGACCTCTGCAAGCAGTTCGGGTCGGCCTGGGGGAACAACGATGCCGCAGCCGATTCGAGTGATCAGCTGCGCGGTTTCGCTTGTCGACTCGGCGGCAACGATCACCGGCCGTCCGGCGGCGAGGATGCCGTAAAGGCGGCTCGGAACGACGTACCCCGCCAAGCCGCTCGCCAAGCCGACGACATGAATGTCTGCCGACGAAAGCGAGTCGGAAAGGCGATCCCGCGACTGATAGGGAAGAAACTCAACCGCATCCGCCTCGAGGCGTTCGGCAAGGCCCATGAGGGCGTTTCGGCGTGCACCGGAACCGACAATCGCCACCACCAAGCGATCGAGGTCTCGAAGGAACGTCGCCGACCGGACAAGCGCGTCGAGATTCTGCGCATGCCCGATGTTCCCGGAATGCATCACGACGAACCTCCCGACAAACTCTTGCTCGCGCGCCCACTCGTTGTCGGTCGTCCGAGGTGTGATCGCTTGCGGGTCGGTCCAGTTCGGGATGACGTGCACGCGTTCTGCGGGCGCACCCTTCTCGATGAGCCGCGCTTTCATCGTCTCTCCAATCGCGACGATCTGATCGGCGCGCTTGAGGTAGTAGCGGACGAGCAGTCGGAGAGCTGCGATCAGGAACGGGCTGCGAATACGGTTGAGCGCAACGGCAATCTCCGGAAAGACGTCCTGACTGATGACAATGAGCGGAACGCGATACCGGCGGGCGACGATCAAGCCCACGTTTGCGATCACCGGTGGATCCGTCATGCAGATGACGACGTCGGGTCGTTCGGCCTTGAGGGCATGGCGCAGCGATTGCGCGATGTAGGTGATGTAGTTCAGCGCCCGCAGGCCCAGCGAACTCCGATCTTTCGCCGTTGAACGCACCCGCACGATCTTCACACCGTTTCGTGTCGACGCCCCTGACACGGTGTCGACACCCCAAAGCATTCCGGTGACGACAGTCACATCGAATTCGTCCGCAAGCCCCTCACACAGCTGTGACAGGAGGTGCGCCGTGGCCTCGACCCCGGGCCAGTAGTACTGGTTCATCACGAGAACCTGAGGGCGACGTGGATTACCGGTCATCGGCTCTGCTCAAACGTCATTGCCCCGAAGAAGAGGATCCCGAACCAGAACGTCGCGGTCGCAACATTGCCAACGGAGTAGGCATACGACTGAGGGACGGCCATCGCCGCTCCCGCGACGGCAATCCCGACAGCGGCCGTACCCGGCTCGGTGCGCGCCCGAATCTGCGGCCAGAAGCGCACGAGGCGAGCGGCCAACAGCACCAGCACGGTGACGAACGCCGCCACGCCGAGCAGCCCGGTCTGCAACCAAAACCCGAGATAGGAGTTCTCGATCCGGGCGCTCTGGAAGATGTAGAAGTGGTCGATAAACACGCGCTCTTCGGTTCCGAACCCGAAACCGAAGAACGGCCGTTTGCGGCTCTGTTCGATGCCGCCAACCCAAGCCTGTGCCCTTCCCGAAGAACCAAACAGGGTGCGGATCGATTGGGTTAGCGGCTGGCCCAGCCGCGGGCGACCAACCTCGTTGGGATCAGCCGAGAGCTCTGGAACGTGCACGCGAAGTGACCCGTCGGGGGCCACGAGCCCCCTCAACGTCGGTGCGTCGATTGACCCGTACCGGTCAGCAAGCGTCGCTCCCCCAGACGCTCCGACTCCTGCGACTGCCGTCGGGACCTTTGGCGCCGGAGCGGGAACCGAAAGGGCCGTGCCGGCAACGCTCGCAGCCATCGCTGCCGCAGTAATGGCGAGGGCCTTAGGAAGTCTGTCGCGCTGGTGCGTGAGCACCGTGACAAGGAACGAGGCGGGTGCGGCACCGATCAATGCACCCCGAGATCCCGAGGCGCTTATCGAGGCGAGAAGCAGGAGGGTTGCCCCGCCCCAAACGCGCCACCCGCGCACTGTCGTTGCGGTGAACGTGAGCCAAACGCCGACGGGGACGGTGACACCGTAGAGGAGAGGAAGCGTGTCGGGGTTCTGTCCGATTCCGATGAAGCGTGAGCCTGAAGAGGCGGTCGCTGCCTGCACTGCACGGCCAGGATCGACGATGTAGAAGAGGATTCCGGCGAACGCGAGCGCTACCGCACCAAGCAGCAGCGCGATCATGAGTCGGCGGGCGAGCTCACGATTGTTGGCTGCCGCCATCGCGAGCAGCCCGAGCGCAGCCACGAGCAACGCAAACGAGACCGCCCGCTCAAAGGTCAGGCGCGGAAGAACCGACCATGCCGTCGAAACGAGTGCGACGCCGCACAGGAATCCTGAGGCAATGAGCGGTGCGGTGAGGCGAAGCGTGGAGCGCAGCGTGAAGGCAAGACACGTCGCGATCGCGAGCAGCACGACGAGCGCCAGCCACCGGCCCGGTTGCCCGAGCACATAGACAACGTGCACAGCGCTCGAACCGAACGCCACGAGAATCACGAGACCGAACAGCACCGCTGGTGCAACCGCTTCTAACGCACGACTACGACTCACTCGTTGCACGCTCGGGAGGATACTTTGTAGCCGTGAGTCACCCCGAGCGGATCGTGCCTGACACCGAGCTTCCTGGGGTCGTCTCGATCCACCTCAAACGTTACGAGTTTGCGCTCCCGTTCTGTGAGGGCAACGCCGTTCTCGACGCCGCGTGCGGGGTTGGCTACGGGTCGGCATTCCTCGCGTCAGCCGCCGCGTCGGTGGTCGGGATTGACGTCGACCCGAAGACGGTGGCCTATGCCAAAGAGCGGTATGCGGGCACGAACTGCTCGTTCGACGTCATGAACACCGAGCGCCTCGGCTTTGCAGACGAATCGTTCGACACCGTGTGTTCCTTCGAGACGATTGAACATGTGGACGATCCAACAGCCGCGATTGCGTCGTTCCACCGTGTTCTCAAGCCTGGTGGGACGCTGATCATCTCGACACCTCATGTCACTGTCACGACACGCGAGCCGAGCAACCCGTTCCACAAGATCGAGTTCTCCCGGGCCGACTTCTCGGCGTTGCTCCATGAGCGATTTGCTGATGTGGAGCTGTACGGCCAGCGTCGAGTCCAGACCTCGGCGCATCGGCTAGCCCAACGGCTCGACATCTTCGGGTTGCGTCGCCATCTCCACTTCCTTCGTCGCGGGGCTCGTCTGCTCGGCACGAATGCGACTGAAGACCTCGGCCTCGATGGTCTCGCCATCGAGCGGGACAACTTCACTGGAGCGACTGAAATCATCGCTGTCTGTCGCCGTTGAGGATCGTTCATCTCGTCATCGGTGGTGACGTCGCGGGCGGGCAGGTTGTAGCGCTTCGTCTTGCGCGCGCCGCCCGGGGGCGCGGCGACCATGTCGTGATCGTTTCACCAACCGAAGGGCCGTTTCTTGATCGCGCACGCGAGGAAGGTTTCTCGGTACACCTTGCAAACGTCAACCGCACCTTCCGCATCGGCGATCTGATCCGCCTCGCCCGCATCCTTCGCCGCGAGCGCGCAGACGTGCTGCATACCCACACGGCCGTGTCGGGAAACATCACGTCCCGGATTGCCGGACGCCTCGCCAACACGCGCGTCGTCACACACATCCACATGGTGAATTACTTCCACCCAAACCCTCTGCGCGCGTGGGTGCTTCGGACGCTCGACACCACAACGGCTCGACTGTCGAACCGGGTGATTGCGGTTTCCGAAGCGGTGCGCACGACGCTGCTCGCCCAGGGCTATCGCCCCGGCCGTGTCTCGGTGATCCATAACGGTGTCGAGGTTGTGCAGCCGGATCCCGAGCGCGCCTCCCAGCTTCGCGCCGAGTGGGGGCTGCCCGATGATGTTCCCGTGATCGGTGAGATCGGGCGACTCTGCACGATGAAGGGCCAGCATCTGCTGATCTCGGCCCTCACCCAGCTTCCCGATACCAGACTCGTTCTCGTAGGAGCCGATATCGAGCAGGGCGGGGAGTACGCGCGTCAGCTGCACGACCTTGCCGAGGAGGCGGGCACGAGCGACCGAGTTGTCTTCGCTGGCTTCCGAGCAGACGCCGAGTCGTTGATCGACGCATTCGACATCGTGGCGCTCCCTTCCGAGACGGAAGGTCTTCCATTGGTACTGCTCGAGGCGATGGCCCGCCGTAAACCGGTCGTGGCGACCGCCGTTGGCGGCATTCCCGAGCTCGTACTCGACGGTGAAACAGGTCTACTGATCGCCCCGAACGACGAAGCGCAACTCACGCACGCACTCGCGACGCTCACGAACGACCACGCGTATCGCGCGGCGCTTGGGTCGGCTGGCCAGGCCCGGGTCGCCGCATCGTTCTCAGCCGCAACAAGCACCGCGCGCACACTCGAGGTGTATGACGACCTTGTCCGCTGACGACGTCACGGTTGTCATACCGGTGCACGGACCGCAACCGTGGCTCGACGAGGCGATCGCGTCAGCACGCCTCGATCGGCCCGCCGAGGTCATCCTCGTCGAGAACGGGAGCGAACGTGTTGACGGCGGGGCCCTCCCCGACGGAGTACGTCTCTTGCGCTTTGGTGCAATCGGCAGGTCACGTGCCCGCAACGAAGGGGTTGCGGCTGCGCGTACGCCGTACGTCGCGTTCCTTGACGCAGATGACCGCACGCTTCCAGGCCGCCTTCCACGACAGCGAGACGCGCTCGTTGCAAACCCCGGCGCGGCGCTCTGCTGCTCTTGTGTCGAGGCGATCGATAGCGACGGAGCGGTGATCGCCGGTGAATCGACGCGGGAGCACGAGCGGTTTTCGGCGCTCCTCGCCCGCGGGTTCTCCGTTGAAAGTCTGCTCGTCGACTGCGCGATTTACACCTCGGGAACACTCGTGCGACGCGACCACTTTCTTGCAGCGGGCGGATTTGACCGAGAGATCGACGCCTACGAGGATCTCGATCTCTACCTCCGCCTCGCCGATCGCTGGCAGATCGTCGCCGTCAACTCGACGCCACTCGCCCAACACCGGCGGCACGGATCGAACACCGCCTCGCACGCGCTCTACGAAGGAGCGCTCCACGTGTCGCGAAAGCACTTGGCGAGCGGCGTCGAACGGACACCGGGTCGACGACGAGCGCTTCTCCTTGAGCGCCGCGTCGACTCGCTGTGGGGGCTGGGCGATCTCTCCGGGGCCCGGCGTGCCGCCCTGCGCGCGGCTCGGGACGAGCCCGCGTTGCTCCGCCACGCGCGATTTCGGAAGCGGTTGGTCGCGTCCCTTCTCCCGACGGCGTTCGTCACCTCGCTGAGGCGCATCCGGTGAAGGTCGCTCTCCTGACCGAGATCCCCGCGCCGTTTCGCACCCCGCTCTTCAATGCACTGGCGGCGAAGGACGGCGTCGAGCTCGAGGTGCTCTTCCTCAGCGACACCGACCCACGACGTCTGCATTACCGCCCCGCTCCCGATGCGGCGCGGTTCCGCTGGTCGGTCCTGCGAGGTCGGCAGATTCACCGCGGGGGCCATTGGATCGTGGTGAGCCGGGGCGTCGTTCGACGACTGCTGCGAACACGCCCTGACGTCATCGTGGTCGGAGGCTGGAATCAACCCGCATATTGGCTCGCCGCCGCAGCAGCACGGATCCTCCGGATCCCGCTCGTTCTCTGGGTCGAAAGCACGGCGCGTGACGCGCGATCCGAATCGCCGCTCCTTGAACGTGCGAAGCGCGCCATGATTCGCCGCGCCGCAGGCTTCATCGTTCCGGGGGACGCATCGAGCGTGTACCTCCAGTCGTTCGGCGTCGACCCTGCGCAGATCGCTACCGCTGGCAACGCCATCGACCTCGCGTCGTTCAGAGAGCGTCTCGCCGCAGCTCGTCGTGAACGCACCGAAGGCGATGCCCCAGACGCAGGCGCACCGCAAGCCTGCACTGTTCTATCGGTTGGTCGACTCGATCCTGAGAAGGGCTTCGACGTACTCCTCGCAGCGGCTCGCATGTTGCTCGAGCGGCAAGCCCCGATCGCGTTCGTCATCGTTGGCGATGGCTCCCAATCCGCCCAGCTTCGGGCAACCGCCCCGGCCAACGTCTCGTTCGTCGGGGCCGTAGATCAAACCAGCGTGATCGAGTGGTACGCGCGGGCCGACGTCTTCGTTCTCGCGTCACTCTCAGAGCAGTGGGGCATGGTGCTGAACGAAGCTGCAGCCGCCGGGCTTCCGATCGTGGCGACCGAAGCGGCCGGTGGTGCCTGGGAGCTCATCGAAGACGGTACGAACGGGTTTCGTATCCCCAGTGGCGATGCCGAAAGGCTCGCCGATGCGCTGACGAAGCTCGTCGTCGACAAGACATTCCGCGAAGAGGCGGGACGGCAATCCGAGCAGATCGGGCTGCGACACACGCCTGAGGTGTGGGCCGACTCCGTGACCGAGTTCCTCACGTCAACGGCGAATCGCTCGCAACCCAACGCGGCCATTGGGCCATCTAGGCTTAGGCGATGACGGCCACCGAGCACGAGGCCCATGACAGTCCCGTACTCGTCATTCGCCCGCCGAGCCGCTCACGCATCTCGGCACGACTGAACGAACTTTGGGCGAGCCGTGAGCTCGTCGTCTTTCTGACGTGGCGCAACGTTCTTGTTCGCTACAAGCAGACGGTGCTCGGCGTCGCCTGGGCGATGCTCCAGCCGTTCTTCCTCATGGTCGTGTTCACGATCGCGTTCGGTCGACTCGCGAAGATCCCCTCGGACGGCATTCCGTATCCGGTGTTCTCCTACGCCGCGCTGCTTCCGTGGACGTTCTTCTCGTCGTCGCTCACGCAGTCGGCGAACAGCCTTGTCGGAAGCTCGAACCTCCTGTCGAAGGTGTACTTCCCGCGGCTCGCGATTCCGTTTTCGGTGGTGCTTGCAGCTCTCGCCGACCTGGCTGCAGCCTTTGTCGTCTTGCTCGGAATGATGGGCTGGTACGGGATTTGGCCAACGTCATGGGCGATCCTCACCCTCCCTCTGCTCGTCCTCCTCGCGGTGATCACGGCACTCGGAATCGGCCTCACGCTTGCAGCTCTCAACGTGCTCTACCGCGATGTCCAGTACGTCGTGCCGTTTCTCGCACAGCTGTGGCTGTTCGCGACACCCGTCGTCTACCCCGCTTCACTCGTCCACAACGACACTCTGCGACTGCTGCTTGGCCTGAACCCGATGGCAGGGGTCGTGGAGGGTTTCCGCTGGGCGTTGCTTGGCACGTCGCCAGGACCAGGCTGGATGCTCGCGCTCTCGACGGCGATCGCACTACTGCTGTTCGTTGTCGGGCTGCTGACGTTCGGACGAATGGAGCGGCGCTTTGCTGATTCCGTCTAGACGGGCCTGACAGCCCACCGAGCCGCGATGCGCACGACCCCGTCCAACCCGTCGAGGTAGCGGGGGTTCTGATCGAGCAGCTGTGCTGGTTCGACTTCGAACACGAGCGCGTTTGGAACGAGATCCTGAACACCGCCTCCCGTCGTTGCGGCAAGCTCGACGCGGTACCGCCCAGGCCGGAGTTGCGCGACGTCGGCGCGGCAGTCAAAGACGTACTGACCCGGCGCGAGCGTCTGCTCCAACTGTCCGGAGAAGCATGTGAAGAGGAGCGCACCATCATCGGTACGAACACGAACCATCACCTCGGGATTCACTGACGGTTCGGTCACCTCGACACCGATCTCAAACGTGGCGCTCGATCCCTCGACGATGCTCGCGGCGGGTGTCCCGGCTTCATCGACAAGCGCGACGTTCACAAACGCCAACCGCAATGCACCTCGCTTCGACGCGGCGCGTCGAACATCCGCGCCCCGGAGATCGCGGCGCTCTCCCCCGGCAGAGGC
>CAIWTI010000291.1 GCA_903915545.1 uncultured Actinomycetes bacterium
CCTGTTCGTCGACAACATCTTCCGCTTCGTCCAGGCAGGCTCCGAGGTCTCGGCGCTCCTCGGCCGTATGCCGAGCGCCGTCGGGTACCAGCCGACGCTCGCCACGGAAATGGGTCAGCTCCAGGAGCGCATCACCTCAACGAATAAGGGCTCGGTCACCTCGGTGCAGGCCATTTACGTGCCTGCAGACGACCTCACCGACCCGGCTCCGGCCAACACGTTTGCCCACCTTGACTCCACGACGGTGCTTTCACGTGCCCTCGTCGAGCAGGGCATCTACCCGGCTGTCGATCCGCTCGACTCGACGTCACGCGCCCTCGGCCGCGGTGTCGTGTCGGACGAGCACTACGACACGGCAACCCAGGTGCAGGAGATCCTCCAGCGCTACAAGGATCTTCAGGACATCATCGCGATTCTCGGTATCGAGGAGCTCTCCGACGAGGACCGTCTGACGGTGTCGCGTGCCCGCAAGGTGCAGCGCTTCCTGTCACAGCCTTTCCACGTCGCCGAAGTTTTCACCGGCACCCCGGGCGAGTACGTCAAGCTCGAGGACACGATCCGCGGCTTCAAGGAGATCATCGATGGTCTCCACGACGACCTTCCCGAGCAGGCCTTCTACATGGTCGGCACGATCGAGGGTGCAGTCGAGCGCGGTAAGGCCCTCGCGGCGGCGTAAGACCGACGATGGCGGGAACTGGGAAGAAGTTCGACGTCTCACTCGTGACCCCTGATGGGGCCGCGTACGAGGGCGAGGCGGAGATGATCATCGTGCCGGGTCAGATCGGTGAGATTGGTGTGCTTGCACGCCACGCTCCGCTGATTGCGACCCTCCGCGCTGGCGCTACCCGGATCCATCCGGGCGACGGCAAGGACGTGATCGAATTCGCCACTGGCCCTGGCTTCTTCCAGGTGCTCCGAGACCGCGCAATCGCGCTGGTCGACGACGCCGTCGAAGCTGGCTCGATCGATGACGAGAAGGCTCAGGCGCAGCTCGCTGCCGCCCAGGCCGAGCTCGCGGCGATCGAGAAGGGCGAGTCGAGTGCGGATCGCTGGCAGGTTGAGCAGCGCATCCGCCACGCAGAAAATCAGCTGACGGTCGCTGGCCGCAGCTAAGACAGCGAGTGGCGACCGCGCTGGAGACGGCGGTCGTCCTCGTTGTCGAACCTCGTGGTGGTCCGTTGACCGCCATCAAGGCGCAGTTCAACGCGCCCTCGATTGCGAGCGGGATGCCGGTGCATCTGACGCTGCTGTACCCGTTCGTTGCTCCTGAGGAGCTTGACCAAGAGGCGGTGGCGCGCTTGGCTGATGTCGCGCGCGATCACGCGCCACCTGCGTTCACCCTGAGCAACATTTCGACGTTTCCTGGTGGCTTTGTGTGCCTCGATCCGGAACCCGCGGAGCCTGTGCGTGCGCTCCAACGCGCCATCTGGGCGGCGTTTCCTGAATGCCCCCCGTACGCAGGGGACGTGACGGATCCGCACCCTCACGTGACAGTGGGGAAAGCGGTTCCTGAGGAGACCGTGGGCGAGCTCGTGGCGACGATTTCCGAGCGCGTGCAGCCGCTTGTGCCTGTTTCATGCGCCGTGGAGAAGCTCACGGTTGCGATACGCGATGACGCAGGCGCCTGGACGCTTGCCCACCAGCTCACGCTCGGTGCCGGCGCGGCTCTTTGAGGCGCAAGAACGGAAGTTCGACGAGGCGGTAGCTCAGCGCCCCGGCCGCAATCGCGGCGGCAAAGGCCGGGACCAACAAGATTGCGGTGTCTGCACCGGGGGAGCCCGCAGGGAGATGCCGCGCGATCTGTTGCGCGAGAGGCTCGTGCCACAGATAGATCCCATAGGAGACGAGCCCGAGCCATAGAGCGGTATCGCTGCCGAGGATTCGACGAGGGAGATCACGACGCTCGTGTGCGAAGAGCGTGGGCAACATGAATGCGAGGGCGGTGATGCCGTACAGGACGTGGGTGAACCCCGTCGTCGGTGTGAGCGCCGCTCCAGCAAAGAGCGCCCCTGCCGTGAGCCAGCACAGCCACCCGCGAGCCGAAGCCGCCGTGGCGCGCCGCCAAGCGATCGACGAGCGGTGGCAGGAGATCGCGGCGGCTCCCATCCCGAGTGCGAACCAGTCGAACGTGCCGGCGAGGCTCTTCGAGAGCCCGTAGTTGCCCTGCACGATCGCCTCGTGCCCAATCACCACGCTGACAACTGCGGCCGACGCAAGGCCGACGAGCTCACCGCGAAGTGCGCGCTCAGGTGCTGATCGTGTCAAGCGCATGAGAGCCGTGGCGTAGAGGGGGAGCAGGAGGTAGAAGGTCGCCTCGGTGCAGAGGCTCCAGGCGACCGACAGTCCCGAGAAGACGTGATCGTGCGAGTAGATCTGACCAAAGCCGTAGTACACAGGCCAGTTGTGGGATGTGATTGCCGGGAGGCCGGGCCAGACGAGGAACACCGAGAGCGCGACCCAGTACGCCGGCACGATGCGAAGAACGCGGCGTCGCGCAAAGCGGCGCCAACCCGGATTTGGCGTTCCGAGCACACGGTGGCTCACAAAGGGGCGGTACAGCAGGAAGCCAGAGATCAGGAAGAAGAGCGTCACCCCGATGTCGAGGTGATTCATCAGCTTCGCGAGCGGGCTGCCGTGGGAGGCGAAACCCGTCGTCGTTGCGCAGTGGTAGGCAACAACCGAGAGCGCGGCGACGGCG
>CAIWTI010000292.1 GCA_903915545.1 uncultured Actinomycetes bacterium
TCGCCTGCAGCTTCGCCAGCGCACCATTCGCCTTCAGTGTCTTGAGCGCACCGTTGACGCACCCTGCCAGCGAGTTGCCCTTCGCAAACACCATGCCGAAGTGCTCGCCGCCGGGCGGGGTTGGGAACTGGCCGAGGATCTCACCGTTCGAGACCTGCACTGCGGTGACATAGAACGCCGTCGGCAGGTCGACCACGATGCCGTCGATCTGCTTGTTCTTCAGCGCCTGAACGGCCGCGTCGTTCGTGTCGAAGACCGAGACGCCTGAGGCCTTGATCGTGTTCTTGATGTAGTCGTAGCTCGTTGTTCCGAGCTGCGCACCAAGCTTGAACGACGAGAGCCCAGCAACAGTGTGTACCGCCGCGATCTTGGAGCCCTTGAGCACAACGATCGACTGGTTGACGTCGTAGTACGACGAGCTGAACGTGACGACCTTCGCGCGGGCCGGCGTGTACGAGATCTGGTTGATGTCGAAGTCGAACGACTTCTTGCCCGGCGCGTACGACTTGTCGAACGGCGTGTAGGCCCACTTGACCTGCGCCTTCGTAAAGCCAAGCTGCTTGGCGACGGCGTAAGCGACTGCCGACTCAAAACCCTTTCCGGTCGACGGATCGTTGATCTTCCACGACGACCCCTTGGGCGAGCCACCGCCGTACCACGGCGGGTATGCGGGGTTATCGGTGCCGATCGTGAGCGTTCCTGGGGTCACGAGGTTGAGGCTCGCCGGAGTGCAGCTCGCCGATACGCGCGCCGTCCAGTGTGTCGTGGCCGCCGCGACCGACGCGACGATGAGCGTGATGGCTGTCGCAACGAATGCGATCAGGGCTTTCCGCATGTCAATACCCTCCGTAGTCGAAACGAGGACACCGCGGGTGCGACTGTCCTCCTAGAAACGAGCCTACCCGATGCGTATCGGCAATCACGACATCCCGATCACAAATCCCGACAAGGTGTTCTTCCCGGAGGTCGGGGTCACGAAGGGCGACCTCATCGCCTACTACACCGGGATTGCCGACCTTGTGCTGCCGCACGTGCGCGAGCGTCCGTTTCAAATGAAGCGATTCCCGAACGGGATCGACGCCGACTTCTTTCACCAGAAGCGCGTGCCGGCCAAGCATCCCGACTACGTTGGCGAGATCCCGGTGTCGTTTCCGAGTGGCCATTCGACCGTCTTTGCAGTTGTCAGCAACGCTGCGGCGCTCGCCTGGGTTGCGAACTTGGCCTGCATCGAGCTGCACACCTGGCACTCGCGCCTTCCCGACATTGAGCGGCCCGACTACCTCCTCATCGACCTCGACCCGACGACCGACGGGCAGTGGGAGTACGTCCGAGAGATCGCGCTCGTCGTACGCGACGTTCTGGACGAGCTCGGCCTTCCGTCGTTCCCGAAGACGTCGGGTGCGACAGGGCTCCACATCCTTACCCCGATTCGCCCCGAAATCAGCTTCCCCCACGTCCGGCGCTTTGCGAAGGCTGTCGCCGAGGAGGTCGGGCGGCGTATCGGCGACCAGACAGTCGCGACGACGACCTGGAAGGTCGCTGACCGCAAGGGCGTCTTCGTCGACTTCGGCCAGAATGCGCGCGACCGAACGATCGCGACGGCGTACTCCGTTCGCCCTGTGCGCGACGCACGCGTCTCAGCCCCGCTGCACTGGGATGAGGTGGCCACCGTCGATCCTTCACGCTTCACCCTTCAGACAATGGCTGCGCGCATTGGCGAGGCCGGCGACCCGATGGCCGGGATGTGGCGGCGCGCGGTCTCGCTGACATCCCGGTTTGAGCGGCTTGGGATCGAGCCTCCGGCTAGCGAGCCGGATTCCGCCAGTACGGCGGCCTAAACGCAAACTGGGAGCCGATCAGGTGTCCGAACGCCGCACGGCTGACAAGCGGCGGATCTTCGTACCCGCCAGTCGGGTCGGCTGGATACCCCGTGATCCAGTAGGCGAACTGGTCGGCGAAGACCTCCGAGAACGGCAGGCACGCGTGCTTGTTCGCAAAGGGATCCGGGAAGCACGCCTTCCAGCGCGCTGAGCTCTGGAAGAGCGCCTTGAACGCCGCGCGGGCCTGGTCGTCGAAGCCCAGGAAATCGACGATGTGGCCGATCTCGTGAATCGCGACGAACCGGAGGTCACGCCCGCCGTCCTGGAAGTCGGCCGGGGCGATCCAGATCGTGTACTGCAAAGGGCGTTCGATCCATGTTGCACATGAGTCCTCGCCCCCGCAGGAGCGCCGAGAGACGAGCACCGCACCGTCGACCGCACCGATCACGCGCTGAGCGAGCGGCGCCAAGTTGCTCGTCGCGAGCAACCACGCGGCGCGCGACGACGACGAGAGGGTGTCGGTGAACGCCCAGGAGATCGCGCGGAACGCGGGTGGGATCGGGGCGCTCGTATAGCTGAGCGTCTGGCCATCGATCACGACCTGGTACCGCGTGGCGTAGGCGATCTGCAATCCGTCGTCACTTGGAGAGCCGAGCTGAACGAGATCGGTCGGCCCCGACAAGTCGGCATGGTTGATCGTGACGCGAAGCGGAACCCACTGCGTCCCGCGCAGTTCGCTGACGGTCACCGTCGAGATCGGGTCGGGCGCGAAGAACGTGAAGCCCATCGGATCGGCAGGATCGAGGCGCTGCGGGACAACGAGGCCCGTCGCGAACGCTCCGGACTGTCCGAACTTGATACGCACCGCCCCCTTCGCGTCGGTCGTCAAGCCGATGCTCGTGCTGCGAGGATCGATCAACCGGGCGGCGAGCTCAGGCCACTCGGATAGGGCCTCACCGGCGCTCTGTGTTGGGTCGAGCACCCACGTGACACCGTCAACCACTGTCCACGGCTGAACGCTGACAGGACTCTCCCCGTAGTCGGCGCGTGCCGCGTTGACCTCAGCGACGACGTCGGTGCTCGTGTACCCCGGAACTTGGGTTGCAGCGGCAGGCGCAA
>CAIWTI010000293.1 GCA_903915545.1 uncultured Actinomycetes bacterium
CTCATCGATCGCGATCAACGGCGATGTAGCCGACTCGTACGGCCTCACCTCTGATGTCGTTCCCAATTCGGTTGAGCTCGATCGCTTTCATCCCGGCGACAAGGGAGAAGCGCGACGCGAGCTTGGCCTTGAGCCGGACGTTCCGGTCGTCGCGTTCTTCGGATTCCTCTACCCATCGAAGGGCTTCCGCGAGTTCATTGACGCCGCTTCGTCTCTGGTCGAATCCGGAACCGACGCACAGTTCCTGATGGTTGGCGGAGCCGTCCGCGGCAGAGCGTTCTTCTCATCGCCGGTTGGACGACTCGTTCGGCTACTTGATCTCGCCCGTGACTATGAGCAGGAAGCACACCGGCTCGTCAGCGACCATGGTCTCACCGATCGCTTTCGCTTCGTCCCATTCACCCGCGACACACCCCAGCTCTACCGGGCGGCCGATGTCGTTGTTGCTCCGTCGCGGGGACCTGAGCTGGGCCGTCCTGTCATCGAAGGTGCGGCGAGCGGTGTCCCGGTCGTAGCGACCGGCTCGGCGACCGGTGGCCAAGTCGTCGTCGACCAAGAGACGGGTCTGCTTGTTCGAACAGTTGAACCTGAGGCGATCGCAGCGGCGGTCTCCTCGC
The DNA here is from genome assembly GCA_903915545.1 of uncultured Actinomycetes bacterium. GTDB lineage: Bacteria > Actinomycetota > Thermoleophilia > Gaiellales > Gaiellaceae > PALSA-600. Next base: position 618 of record CAIWTI010000293.1, read on the forward strand.
TCCTACACGATCCGACGTTGCGCGCCGAGATGGGTGCTGCCGCACGCACGTATGCGGAGACGCACTTCGACGCCCATCTGAATGCCAAGCTGATCGAGTCGATCTACCGCCGACTCGGAGCCGCACCGGCGACCGGGCGCACCCGCGTCCTCTACGTTCACCACCGGCCGCAACTCGGCGGCGCACCATCGAGCCTCGCGCAGCTCATTCGCAGCCTCGGTGAGGAGTTTGAACCGCATGTCTACTGTCCTCCGGGTGCAGCCGAACTGCTCTTTGCGAGCGCGGGTGCAACCGTTCATGCCGGGCCGACCTCGATCTTCGCCCATTCCTGGGATCGCCCGTATCGGGGGTTCTTGTGGCTGCTCGTCGTCCGCGAGTTGATCAACCTTCGCGGGCAGCAGCGAGCGCTCAAGCAGCTTCTCCGATCGCAGAAGTTCGCGCTCGTCCACGTCAATGACTCCCCGTTGATCCCGGCCGCGCGCCTCGCGCATAAGCACGGGCTCCGTGTTGTGTGGCACCTCCGCTCGGCGCTTGCAGGCGAGGGTGAGGATCGCCGCAGCCGGGCAATCAGCGCACTGATTGACCGTTACGGCGACGTGGCCATCGCGATCGACAGCGATGTAGCCGCGCGCTTCCACCTGCGCATCCCGATTCGGATCGTCCATAACAGCACGAACTTCCCAAGCCGAGAGCAGGACGGCCAGGCCGCGCGTGAGCGCCTCGGGCTACCTGTCGGCCCCGTGACAGTTGGCTTTGTCGGGTTCATTCGACGCCAGAAGGGCTGGCCCGAACTCGTCGAAACCGCACGCCTCCTTCTTGCCGACGGCGTGCCCGTGCACTTCGTGATCGTCGGCGGCGGCATCCGCTCGCCACAGTGGTACCGCTCACCAAAGGGCAGGTTGCTCACCTCGATCGGAATCGTCTCCGACGAGGAGTCGGCGATTTCGCAGCTCGTCCACCGCTATGGACTCGCGGATCACTTCACGTTCCTGCCCTTCGTCAACGACATGAGCGAGGTCTACCCAGCCCTCGATGTCGTCACGTTCCCGAACCAGGGTGTCGGACTTGGGCGGCCGGTGCTTGAAGCTGCCGCACACGGTCGTCCGGTTGTGGCCTCCGGCTCATCCGACGGCGCAGGGATCTTGCTGCCTGGCGTTACAGGGCTGCTCCTCCGCGAGGGAACACCGGCGGAGATCACCGAGGCGATCGCCCGGCTCGCTGGCGACCCTCGCCTGCGCGAGCACATGGGCCTCGCAGCTCGCGACCATGCTCGAGCCTCGTTCGACCCTGAACACAATGCGCGCCTTGTTGAGGCCGTGTACCACGAGCTCCTTGGGAGCACGGCCGAGAAGGTGGAGCACGCGCTCCCGAACTCCTCCTCGGGAACTACACGCGACTGATCAGCCCGGCGAGACCTTTCGCACGCGTCGCGGAAGGAGTCGCGCGACCGCATGGCGATTGGAGTACGCGGCAATCGCCATGTCCGCCCGAACGCGATGTCGACGTCGAGCCGGCTCCGCAGCAATCCTCGCGTACAGCTCGCGGTGGAGCTCGGCAACCCGTCGCCCGTTGTAGAGCTCGTGCACGCGCCCTGTACCCGCTGAGGCGAGAGCAGCGCGCTCTGCCGGATCGTGTGCGAGGCGCCGAATCGCTACAGCAAGCGCTTCGGCATCCCGGGCAGGCACGACGATGCCGGCGCTCCCGATCTCTTCAGCGACACCTCCAACATCGGTCGCGATCACCGGCGCACCTGAAGCCATTGCTTCGAGAACCGTCACGGGAAAGCACTCGGCAAGGCTCGGCTGCACAAAGACGTCGCAGCGACGCAGCACGGCTGCAAGTTCGTCGGTGGCGTACGGCCCCTCGTACGTCAATCGGTCAGCGATGCCAAGCGTCCGCGCATACGCAAGCTGCTCCTCACGCTGAGCCGCTTGATGCGTCACGATCGTCAACCGGAGTCCGGGCAGCTCAGCTGCGAGCTTGGCAATCGCGTCGAGCAGATAGCGGTGGCCCTTGTACTCCACGAGCTGCCCGATCGCGAGCACCTCGAAGACGCCCGCATCGCGATCGTCCGGCGTGTCGGACGGAGGCGCCTCGTAGTGTTCGAGCGCGAGGCCATTCGGGATCACGGTGAAGCGATCTCGCGGAACGTCAAACCGTGCTGCGAGCAGATCCGCCTCACGGGCAGAGAGAGCAACGATCGCATCGGCGCGATTGAGCGTGTACCGCTGCAGCCAACGCTCGAGGCGGCTCTCCGGAACGGGGAAGTCCGAGACAAGGAACGGGTTGTGCGACGTGAACACGAACGGCGATGCCCCCGAGAACGCGAGGTGGTACGCCCCGACACCGAAATGGTTCGCGTGCCACACATCCGGGAGAGGCGAGAGTCGGGGCGGCTCCGAAATCGAGAGCGGCACGACTGTCTCGCCAGCCTCGGTGAGATATCGCAGGAGCACATTCTCTGGCGCGCTCAACGCGTAGGCACCCATCGGTGAACCGAAGACGCCGCCAAGGAGGCCAATCCGCATGTGCGCATTCTCGCGCTTTGCTGATCGCGTCGGGGGCCGAACCTCTGGAACCTATAATCGGCCAGGCGTGACTGCGACCCATCGAGACCAAGGTGCGGCCTAATGTGCGGCATCTGCGGGATCGTCACGCTCGATGCTCCGCCCGAAATCGAGACCGTTCGCGCGATGACCGACGCGCTTGCGCACCGGGGCCCGGACGGAGACGGCTTCTTCAGCGACGTCGGCGTTGCACTTGGCCACCGACGGCTGTCGATCATCGATCTCTCGCACGCGGGCGACCAGCCGTTTGCGCACCAAGAGACGGGCCTCCAGCTCATCCATAACGGAGAGATCTACAACTACCGCGAGCTTCGCGTCGAGCTCGAAGCGAAAGGCCACCGCTTCCACTCGGCGACAGACACGGAGGTTGTCCTCGCCGCGTACCTCGAGTGGGGCGAGGCGTGCGTGAGCCGCTTCAACGGTATGTGGGCCTTCGCGATCTGGGATCCGCGACACCGACGTCTCTTCGCTTCGCGCGACCGCTTTGGCGTGAAGCCGTTCTACTACCGGTATACGGACGGACGGTTGACGTTTGCAAGCGAGCTGAAGGCGTTCCGTGCCGACGCGGCGCACGGCCCGCTACGTGCGAACGCCTCGATCGTGCGTGACTACATCGAGCTCGATCGCTTCGACCACACGACCGAGACATTCTTCGCAGGCATCGAGCAGCTCCCGCCTGCGCATTCGTTGACGGTCGATCATCGCGGACTTACGCTCACCCGCTACTGGAGCCTCGAACGGCGCGATCCACCGGCGGGCGATCCGATCGAGCTTGTGCGAGAACTCTTCTTCGATGCAGTACGCCTGCGCCTTCGCGCAGATGTTCGTGTCGGAACAGCGCTTTCGGGCGGCATCGACTCCTCCGCAGTCGCATGCACCGTCGATCACCTGCTCCGCACGGAGGCCGCGAACGCCCGGCCTGTCGGTGAGCGGCAGGCGACCTTTACCGCCTACTTCGATGTTCCGGGATACGACGAGCGCCCCTACGCTCACGCCGTTGTTGATCGAACGATGGCCTCGCCAAGCTGGGTCTCGTTCAGTGACAACGATCTCGTCTCTGTGCTCCCATCAATTGTCGAGAGCCACGACGAACCGTTCCGGTCGACGAGCATCTGCGCAGGCTGGTTTGTGATGCGGGCAGCCCGTGAGGCGGGCGTGACCGTCGTGCTCGATGGGCAGGGCGGTGACGAAGTGTTTGCCGGGTACCCGGCCTACCTCCCAGCCCGACTTCGCGATGTCCTCGGACGCGGAAATGTCAGCCTGCTCGCGCGAGAGATCAAGGAGCAGGCAGCGGTGTTTGGGGTCGGCCACGCCGGCCGGGTGCTCGCACGAACCGTCACCCCTGCTCGGCTTGAGAACTACCTCCGCGCGCGACGGTCTGGCTCGTCCGACCTCGTCGGCAACGCACTGCGCGATGTTGCGACGCACGACGAACGCGTTCATTCCCCGTTCCCCGATCATCTGCGCACACTCATGACGCGCGTCCTCACGGTGCGAGGCCTTCCCGAGCTCCTCCACGCCGAGGATCGGAACTCGATGGCCCATTCGCTCGAGGCTCGCGTGCCGTTTCTTGACTACCGCCTCGTCGAGCTCGCCTATTCCCTGGATGGACGGGACCTCGTTCACGGTGCGTTCACGAAACGCGCGATCCGCTCAGCACTCAAGGACGTGCTGCCTGCATCGGTGGCCGCACGCACCGACAAGCTTGGGTTCGCAACGCCCGAAGCAGTGTGGTTCCGAGGGGCGCTTGGCTCGTTCGCGAACGACGTTTTTGCATCGTCAGCGTTTGCCGACCGAGGATTCGTCGATCCGGCAACGGCACGGGCACGACTCACGGCCCATCGCAACGGATCGGTCGAGGCAGGGTTCGAGCTCTGGCGGGCACTCAATACCGAGCTATGGGCACGCGCGTTCCTCGACGGCGAACGCCGTTAACATCAGCGTCGTGGCCCAGAGGTATTCCCGATGACTGCAATTCTTGGGCTGAACGCCTTCCACGGTGACGCGGCCGCGGCGCTCATCGTCGACGGCGAAGTGGTCGCGGCGGTCGAAGAGGAGCGGTTCAACCGCGTCAAACACTGCGCAGGCTTTCCGAGCCTTGCCGCGGCGTGGTGTCTCAGCGATGCCGGTATCGAGCCAGGCGATCTCACGCATGTAGCGATCGGCCGTAACCCCCGAGCAAATGTTGGGGCGAAGGTTCGGCAGCTGCTTCGGAACCCGCCACGTCCGGCCTATCTCCGCTCGCGCCTCGCAAACGCAGCCCAAGTCACCGACGTTCGCTCGCAACTCGCAGTCGCCCTGAACGTCGATCCGCGACAGTTCAACCCAACGATTCACCACGTCGAGCATCACGTCGCACACGCAGCGAGCGCCTACTACGTGTCGCCATTTCCCGAGGCCGCCGTGCTCACCGTCGATGGCTTTGGCGACTACGCATCGACGATGCTCGCTCATGGGACAGGCGACGCGTTGAAGGTTCTCGACCGTGTGCTCTTCCCTCACTCGCTGGGTGTCCTCTACACGGCGGTGACACAGTGGCTCGGGTTTCCGTACTACGGAGACGAGGGCAAGATCATGGGTCTCGCTCCGTACGGCGACCCCGAACGATTCCTGCCGCAGCTCCGACAGCTCGTCAACGCCGACGCCAAGCTCTTCGAGCTCGACCTGCGCTACTTCACCCACCATTCAAAAGGCGTGGAGATGACGTGGGACGAAGGCTCACCGACCATCGGGCGTATCTTCTCGCCCGCGCTCGAATCGCTCCTTGGTCCTTCGCGCGTCCCGAAATCCGAGCTGACACAAGATCACGAGGATGTCGCGGCAGCGCTCCAGCGTGTGCTCGAAGAGCGGTACCTCCATCTCGTCCGAAGCGTGCAGGAGCGCACCGGCTCGACACGTCTCTGCCTCGCGGGTGGTGTTGCACTGAACGCCGTGGCCAACGGAATGATTCGCGAACAGACAGCTGTCGAAGAGGTGTACGTCCAGCCCGCCGCGGGAGATTCAGGCACAGCGGTGGGAGCCGCACTTGAGGTGTGGCACGCAACGCTCAAGAAGCCACGCTCGTTCGTGATGCGTCACGCCTACACCGGCCCAGGGTATACCGATGAAGCCTGTCTTGCTGCACTGGAGACCGCCGGACTCGCGAGCACCCTGCTGACCGACGACGAGCTGTTCACGACGGTGGCTGGCCGCATCGCCGAGGGCGATGTCGTCGGCTGGTTCCAAGGCCGCATGGAGTTCGGGCCGCGCGCGCTCGGTCACCGTTCGATCGTTGCCGACCCACGCCGCACCGACATGAAGGACATCCTCAACGCGCGGATCAAACAACGCGAACCGTTCCGCCCGTTTGCTCCCTCACTACTCGCCGAAGCGGCAGGAGAGTGGTTTGAGCAGGACTACACCTCACCGTTCATGGTGATGGTCTACAAGACGCGACCCGAAAAGCGCGCGCTGATTCCCGCGGTCAATCACGTCGATGACACCGGTCGCCTGCAGACCGTGGAGCGCGACGTCGAGCCTCGGTACTACCGCCTGATCGAGGAGTTCGGGAAGCTCACCGGCGTGCCGATCCTCCTCAACACATCGTTCAATGAGAACGAGCCGATCGTGACGACGCCGCAAGACGCGGTTGAGTGTTTCGTGAAGACGCGCATGGACCTGTTGGTTCTCGGAAACCGGCTCGTCCGGCGGCCGGCTCCAAGCGCGTGAGCGGAGGAGCACGCGTCGCGCGGACGCTCGGGATCCACGATGCTGGCCGTGCGCTGCGTGACTTTGCGACGTACCTGCCAACGCAGCTCGTTCCGGCTCTCGCCGGATTCCTTGTCATCCCGGTCATTGCGCGGAAGCTCTCCCCCACCGACCTGGGCGTTCTCACGATCTGTCAGACGCTCGTCACGCTTGGCTGGACGATCGTCGCAAGCTGGCTTGCCGCGGCGATTCTGCGCGAACTCCCCGCCCACCGCGTCGCGAACGAGCTCGGCAAATTCTCGGAAGGGCTCAAGCGCGCCGTGCTGAGCGCTGGCGGTGTCTACATCGCCTTCGGGGTTGCGGTCATCGGCCTTAGCGAGATCAGCTCCGCGGTCCATGACAACGCGCTCCTCGTCATTGCCGCCACGGGAGGGCTTTCGATCCAGAACATCGCGGTCTCGATCTTCGCGGCGAGCCTCCGCCCGCGCGCGTACGCGATTGTCGACGTGGGCGCGCGGCTCGGAGGGGCGATCCTCGGCGTCTCCCTCGTGTTCGACGGTCACGGCATCCAGGGCTACCTCGCGGGACTTGCGGCGGCGTCGATCTTCACCGGCGCCATCGGGCTCCTGATTGCGTGGCCACGCGGACGCTCGCACGGGCGCGTCTCGATCCGGCCGTGGCTGCACTACGGCGTCCCGGCATCAGCTGCCGCGGTCGCGACATGGTTGCTCGCGTTCGTCGACCGGTACATCCTCGCGATCCTCCGCGACACGGGAAGCGTTGGTGTCTACTCGGTATCGAGCGCCATCGGTGACCGCGCCGTTGCGATTCCCGTGATGGCGTTCTTTACGGCCACAGGACCGCTAATCGTGACGGCGTTCGAACGCCATGGTCGAGTCGAAGTTGAACGGCTGATGACCTCGTACACGCGCATTGCGCTGCTGATCGGGGTGCCGATCGTCGCATTCATCTACGTCAGCGCCAGTGACCTCGTGTGGATTCTGACGGGGAAGTACGACTACGCGAAGCACGCCAATATCGCCTGGATCATCGCCGTCGGCTCGCTGCTTATGGCACTTGCATCGATCAGCGCAACGGGGCTTGTGATTGCGAAGAACACCAGGCCGATGATCCGCGCAAGCGTCATCGCCGTCGTCGTGAACATCGGGCTCAACTTCGCACTGATTCCCCCGTTTGGTCTGATCGGCGCGGCGATCGCCACGCCCGTTGCCATCGCCGTCTAC
>CAIWTI010000294.1 GCA_903915545.1 uncultured Actinomycetes bacterium
GCCGTCTTCGGCACGAGCTTGCGGGTCACAACACCCTGGCCGACCGTCCACAGGTTGGTCGTCACCCAGTACAAGACAAGACCAGTCGGGAAGTTCGCGATCACCGTGATGAAGATCAGCGGCACGACCATCATCACGTAGCGCTGCGCCTTCTCCATCTGTCCGGACATGAACCACGACGAGAGAACCTGGCTTGACGCGTAGATCGCGAGGAGCACGTAACCCGACCAGTGCGCACTCGCCTTGTCGGTGATGCTCGGAACGATGTGCAGCCACGAGAGGTCTGCACCTGACTGAATGTGGCGGCCGAAGTGCTTGAGGACGAGGTAGAGCGAGAAGAAGACCGGAAGCTGCGCGACGAGCGGGAGACACGACGCAGCCGGGTTGACGTTGTTCTCCTTGTAGAACTTCATCAGCTCTTCGTTGAGCTTCTGCCGGTCGCCCTTGTACTTCTTCTGGATCTCCTTCATCTGCGGCGCGTGCGCCTGCATCGAGTGGATCTGACGCACGGTGAGCGGCACGAGCAGGATCCGGACAACGATCGTCGTCGCGATGATCGACCAGGCCCACGAAAGGCCAACGTTGTCGTGGAAGCGGTCGAGGATCCAACCGACGGCATTTTCGAGGGGGCTCAGGATGCTCAAGACAAGTGCTGCGGTCATGCGTGGTCAACTCCTCCGGCAGACCAAGGATTGCAGCGGAGCAACCGCCAGCCAGCCTTGGCAGAACCTTTGACGAGACCGTGCTTGTGCAGCGCGTCGATCGCGTACTGCGAGCAGGTCGGGTGGTACTTGCACGTGCCCGGCCGAACAAGCAGGCCGAACGAGTAGCGGTACGCGTAGACGAGCGCAACGCCGAATGATGAGGGTGCGCGGCGGAGCGCGATCATGCAGCCACCTTGTCGAGAACTTCGTCGACGCGCTCCGCGAGCCACTCGTGGCCGCGAGCCTCTGCTGCTTCGGGGAGTCCGGATCGCACGACGAGAACGTAGTCGCTCCCAGCCGGGACTGCATCCCTGTCGAGCAGCGCACGCCACGTTTCGCGCAGCTGGCGCTTGATGCGATTGCGCACAACCGCGTTCCCGGCGGCCTTCGGAACCGCGAGTCCAAGGCGTGGTTCGCCAGGATCCTCGCCTTGGGCGAACCAGTACAGCGTCAGGAAGCGGGTCGAAACCGACCGGCCCTGGCGATACACCGCGTCGAAGTCGCGCGAACGCGACAGCCGATTCTTACGCTGCATGGCCCTTGAGTTTCACAGTGCGCCAGGTTCCCCGTTTGAGCTCTGGGGTGTGGGGCGGCACCTAGGCCGAGAGGCGCTTGCGGCCCTTGGCGCGGCGGCGCTTCAGAACCATCTGGCCGGCGCGGGTAGCCATGCGGGCACGGAAGCCATGCTTCTTCTTCCGCTTGCGCACGTTCGGCTGGTAAGTACGTTTCATGGCCTCAAAAGGGGTTTGTCCGCCGGCGACCATCGCCGGAGTCCGGGGCAGTATAGACGGACCGGCGAACTCCGCCGAATCCTGTGTTCCACCAGGTTGTCCACAGGACGCATTCCTGGGAAAACCCCTCCAAAAGCGGTGTGTGGGATCCGTTGGTCCACAGGATGTCCACACCTGTGGAGAACCGAGTGCGTGGGGGAAAATCCCTGCTCAAACGTGTTTTTTGGTAGGCGCACACAGGGTTTTCCTCAACTGCGCAGCCTTAGGAAGGGTGGTATTCTCGGCCTCCCTAGACCGACCGAAGGAGCAAGCGAGTACCTGTGGAACACCCGATCGAACTGACGGCAGAGAGTCTTTGGGACGGCGTGTCGGTTCGTCTGCGGGGGTCACTTAACGAGACCACCTTCCACAACTGGTTCTCCGACGTTGGCGCAATCGCTGCTGACGACGAGAGCTTCGTGCTCGCAGTGCCAAACGATTTCACGCGCAACTGGATTGAAGGCCACTTCATCGAGTTGATCCGTGCGGCGGTGAAAGAGGTTGCCGGCGTCGAGCTTCGCCTGACGCTCGTTGTTGATCCTTCGCGCGCTAAGGCGCCGGAGCAGCTTGAGGTACGTGAGGAGCCAGAGTTCGTCGGGCCAACGCTTCCCTCGCCGCTTCCCGCAGCCGCGATGCAGCTCGGCTCGCCACGTTCCGAGACCGGGACGATCAATCCGAAGTACACGTTCGACTCGTTCATCATTGGATCGTCAAACCGCTTCGCCCACGCTGCCGCGCTCGCAATCGCCGAAGCGCCCGCCCAGGCGTACAACCCCCTCTTTATCTACGGCCACACGGGTCTTGGCAAGACGCACCTTCTGCATGCGATCGCGAACTACATCGCGCAGAACTCGTCCCACCTGACCGTTCGGTATGTGACCTCAGAGACATTCGTCAACGACTTCATCAACAGTCTCTCGAACAAGCGGGTCGAAGGTTTCAAGCAGCGCTACCGCACCTACGACGTGCTCCTGATCGACGACGTGCAGTTCTTTGAGCACAAAGAGCGGATCCAGGAGGAGTTCTTCCACACGTTCAACTCGTTGCACGAGGCCGGCCGCCAGATCGTTCTGAGCTCGGATCGCCCGCCGCGCGACATCGCGACGCTTGAAGATCGTCTTCGCTCTCGGTTCGAATGGGGTCTGATCACCGACATTCAGCCGCCCGACCTCGAGACGCGCATCGCGATCCTGCGCCGCAAGGTGCGCGCTGAGGCAATCAACATCGACGACCCCGAAGTCCTCACCTTCGTGGCAAGTCGCGTGTCGGCAAACATTCGCGAGCTCGAGGGGGCGCTCACCCGCGTCCTTGCGTTCTCGTCGCTGACAGGTCGGCGCATCGACGTGGAGCTCGCGCAGGACGTTCTCCGTGACGTCTATCCTCAGGGAGAGGCCGCGACCGTATCCATCGAGCGAATCCAGGAGATCGTGTGTGAACGCTTCAGCGTCACGCTCGACCAGCTGACGGGCGACCGTCGCTCGCAGAACATCGTCTACCCGCGCCAGGTCGCGATGTACCTCTCACGCGAGCTCACCGACTCCTCGCTGCCGAAGATCGGCAAGGAGTTTGGTGGTCGTGATCACACCACTGTTATCCACGCCACATCGAAGATCGCGCGCAAAATCCGTGAGGACAGGTCTGTTTATAACCTGGTGCAAGAACTCACAGCTCGCATCAAACACGCGCACTGAACCGTGAAGCCTGTGTGTAACCCTAAAGTTTTCCCCGTCCGCTCCCACAGCGAGAATCCTGCGGTAGCAACAGATTTCACCGGTTCTCCCCGTACCCCACACCACTATGTACTACGACGAGGTCTTTAAACTTAAATGATCGATACAGACATAACACTGGGTGGGGCGTTGAAAGTCTCCGTCTCCAAGAGCGCACTGGCCGAACATCTCGCGCTCGTCTCACGCGGCGTCTCGTCGCGCACAGCAGTCCTCGTCCTTGGCGGTATTCAGCTGCGCGCTGTTGGCGAGACGCTGTCGCTCGCGGCGACCGACATGGAGATCTCGATTCGCTCATCCGTCTCGACCGGCGTTCAGAGCGAGGGAGAAGTCGTTGTTCCTGGCCGACTCCTGAACGATGTTGTTCGCTCACTTCCGGATGCGGATGTTGTGCTCGAGCACCTCTCAGGAGAAGCGGTTCTCGCGATCAGCTGCGGCTCGGCGTCGTATCGCATCCACACCTACGCGGCTGAGGATTTCCCACGGCTTCCCGACATCGACACCGTAGGCTTCCACGACCTCGAAGCAGACGCGCTCATCGAGACTGTCAATCGCGTCGGCCGTTCAGCATCACGCGACGAGAGCCGCCCGGTGCTCACGGGAGTGCTCGTGCGCTTCGAGCCCGGGAAGCTCGTGATGGCAGCAACGGATTCCTACCGGCTCGCGGTCAAGGAGACGCCGCTCACCGGCGCAGTGCCTGAGCTTGAAGCGATCATCCCGGCCCGTGCGCTGCAGGAGCTCGCGCGCATGGCTGGCGACTCGACGACGATCCAGCTCGGCGTGCACGAAAACCACGTGGTGTTTGGTGCCGGCTCCGGCTGGCTCACGACGCGCCGGATCGACGGTCAGTTCCCGAACTACCGCCAACTGCTCCCGGAGCAGTTCGAACACGAACTCGCCATTCCGCGCGACGAGGTGCTTGGCGTCGTCCGACGCGTTGCCGTCATAGCGCAGCGCAACTCGCCGCTTCGACTTCGGTTCGCCGACGGCGAGCTGACGATCTCCGCGCAGACCCAGGATGTCGGCGAAGCGCGCGAATCGCTGCCCGCTCCGTACACCGGCGAGCCGCTCGAGATCGGGTTCAACGCCGAGTTCCTTCGCGATGGCCTCGAATCAATCGAAGGTGATGCGCTCCGGTTCAAGCTGATCAGTCCACTTCGGCCCGCGGTGCTCCAGGGGCCCTCACCGGACTACACGTACCTGATCATGCCGATCCGGCTCGCGGGCTGATCGTCGAGCACGTCACGCTCCGGAACTACCGGTCGTACACCTCGCTCGACCTCGACCTCTCGCCGGGCGTCGTGCTGTTTGTTGGTGAAAACGGCGCGGGCAAGACGAACCTGCTCGAATCGCTTCACGTCGCCACACAGGGCTTCTCGCCAAGGACGCGCCACGATCAGCAGCTGATCGCATTCGGCTCAGACGGCGGTGCGGTCGAGGTGTCGGTTCGCGATGGGGCGCTTGTGCGCCGACCGCGGGTGATGATCCCGACGCGCGACGCAAAACGCGCAACCCTTGACGGTGTGGCTCTACCGTCAGCCGAGAGCCTGCGTCGTGCGTTCACGACCCTTGTGTTCACACCCGACAGGCTCGCGGTTGTGAAGGGTGGTCCCGCCGCACGCCGGGCCTATCTCGACCGGGTCGTATCGCGGCTCTTTCCGGCGCGCAGCCAGCTTGCCCAGGAGTACGGCGCTGCGCTTGCGCAGCGAAATGCCGCACTGCGGCGCGTGCAGCTCGGCCTGTCGTCGCGCGATGCCCTTGAGCCATGGAGCGAGCAGGTCGTGTCCCTCGGGGCAGCTCTTGTGGAGGCACGTCGGGAGGCGGTCGCCGCGCTCGCAGAACCGTTTTCCGAGAACACCGGGGCGCTCGGGCTGGGCGGGGGAACGCTCGCTTACGAGGGCGAGGTGCTCTCCCTCGAAGAGCTGAACGCGAAGCTCGAGTCAGACATTGCGCGCGGGATCACGACACTCGGCCCGCACCTTCACGACATCGCGATTGCCGACGGGTCACGGGCGCTGCGGCCGTTCGGATCGCAGGGGGAGCAACGGCTCGCGGTGCTCGCGCTGCTCCTTGCCGAGATCGCACTCCTGCCGTCGTCCCCGCTCCTGCTGCTCGACGATGTCTTGTCTGAGCTCGACAGCCGTCGCCGTCGCGTGCTTGCCGAGCGTGTCGCCTCGATCGAACAGACCGTGATTACTGCAACGCATCGCTCGGCACTTCCGGTTGATCCAGCTCAGGTGGTAGAGGTGTCGCATGGACAAGCTCGGTAGCGAGATCCGCCGAGAGTTTTCGCGCCTCGGGCCACAGGCCGAGCTCGGGGTCATCCTTGAGCGGTGGGAAGCCGCCGTTGGTGAGCTGATCGCCCGCAACGCGTGGCCGGCGCGTATCGCCCGCGATGGCACGTTGCACGTCGCGACGGCTGACTCGGTGTGGGCGTTCGAGCTCGGTCAGCAGGCGGCCCGCATCGCGACAGCGATCGGCATCGAGAAGGTGACGTTTGCACCCGGTCCGCTCCCGGATCGCAGCGTTGCCCCGGAGCCCGTGTACGCTCCACCAGCCCCTCCGGAGCTCGTCGCAGAGGCCCGTGCATTGACCTCGTCCATAGAGGACGAGGGGCTCCGAGAAAGTGTGCAAAGAGCGGTTCTTTCAAGCCTTCGGAAGGGCGCGTAGACCGACCGTTCTGGTAGACTGTAACCAGCCCGCAAAACACGCGTTTTGCAGGGCTTTTCTTGTGATGGAAGACAACACACCCGATACTTCGTATTCGGCCAAGGACATCACGGTCCTCGAGGGCCTCGAACCTGTTCGCCTTCGGCCTGGCATGTACATCGGCTCTACGGGGCCGCGGGGCCTCCACCACCTGGTCTACGAGGTTGTGGACAACGCCGTCGACGAAGCGATGGCTGGGCACAACGACACGATCGAAGTCGCGATTCACCCCGACAACTCGATCACGGTGCGCGACCACGGCCGCGGCATCCCTGTCGATATGCACGAGACGGGCGTCTCGGCGATGACGATCGTCCTCACCAAGCTCCACGCGGGCGGCAAGTTCGGAGGCGAGGGCTACAAGGTCTCGGGCGGTCTGCATGGCGTTGGTGTGTCCGTCGTCAACGCGCTCTCGGAATGGTTGGTCGCCGAGGTGCAGCGTGACGGCAAGATCTACCGCCAAGATTTCGCCCGCGGTGTTCCGCAGGGCGACATGCGCATCGTGGGAGAGTCGACCTACACCGGCACCACGATCTCATTCCTGCCCGACGCAGAGATCTTTGAAGAGACGGAGTTTTCGGCCCAGACGCTTGTCCAGCGGCTGCGTGAGACGGCGTTCCTCACCCGTGCGTTGCGCATCACGCTCACCGACGAGCGCGCCGGAGGCGAGACCGCTGAGTTCTATTACGAGGGCGGCATCAAGGACTTCGTGGCCTATACGAATGTCGCAAAAGAGCCCGTCCACAAGCACATCGCGTACTTCAGCGCCGAGAGCGACGCTGGCCTGGCTGAGATCGCGATGCAGTGGAATACCTCGTACCAGGAGTCGGTGTTCTCGTTTGCGAACAACATCAACACCCACGACGGCGGCACCCACGTTCAGGGCTTCCGCTCGGCGCTCACGCGGACGCTGAACAAGTACGCGCGCGACAAGGGCCTGCTCAAGGAGAAGGAAGACAGCCTTGAGGGTGAAGACGTACGCGAAGGTCTCGCCGCCGTCATCTCGGTGAAGCTCCAAAATCCGCAGTTCGAAGGTCAGACGAAGGCCAAGCTCGGCACGCCCGCGATTGCCGGCCTTGTCGAGTCGACAGTCAACGCCGGCCTCTCCGAGTTCCTCGAAGAGAACCCGCAAGAGGCGCGCCAGATCATCCAGAAGGCTGTCGGAGCTGCGCGTGCGCGCCAGGCGGCCCGGAAGGCGCGCGAGCTCACGCGCCGCAAGTCGGCGCTCGAGAGCATGTCGCTCCCAGGCAAGCTGGCCGACTGCTCGATCAAGGATCCCACCGCCGCCGAGCTCTTCATCGTCGAGGGTGACTCGGCAGGTGGCTCGGCCAAGATGGGCCGCGACCGCACCTACCAGGCGATCCTCCCGCTGCGCGGCAAGATCATCAACAGCGAGAAGAATCGCATCAACAAGGTGCTCTCGAACAACGAGATCCAGGCGATGATCACCGCGATCGGCACGAGCATCGGTGACGAGTTCGACATCTCGAAGCTTCGGTACCACCGCGTGATCGTGATGACCGACGCCGACGTCGACGGCTCTCACATCCGCACGCTGATCCTGACGTTCCTCTACCGCCAGATGCCCGAGTTGATCGACAATGGGCACATCTACATCGCGGTCCCGCCGCTCTACAAGGTGAAGCTCGGCAGCCAGGAGTACTACTTCGAGAAGGACGCGCAGCTCGAGGATCTCCTTGCGCGTGAGCGCATCCCGAACGTGATCGCCCAGGACGCGACGGGGGCCGCCGTGAAGTTCACCGAAGCCCGTTGGACGCGCTTCTCGCGCGATCTCATCCAGTTCGAAGGCTTCTCTGGCCGTCTGCGTGCCGACTTCGGCCAGCCCACCGCCGATCTGATGATCAACCACGGCCTTGTCGAGCAGCCGATCGAGACGCCCGCCGACATCGCAAAGGCGGTCGCTGCTCTGACGTCGAATGGCTACGAGCTCGAGATCATCGAGAGCGCGGCGGAGCTGTTCAAGATCCGCATCGTCGAAACGGAGACGAGCGCAGCCAAGATTGTCACCGTCCCGTCAGAGCTTCTCACCTCGCCGACATGGACCCGCGTTCGCTCGGCCTACACCAAGATGGTTGAAGCTGTCGGTCGCCCGCCGTTCACGATCCAGGTTGGCAAGGAAGAGGTCGTTGCTGAGACGTACGAGGAGCTCCGTACCGCTGTCATGGACGCGTCGAAGCAAGGCATCCAGATTTCGCGCTTCAAGGGTCTTGGCGAGATGAACGCGGAGCAGCTGTGGGACACGACGATGGATCCGTCGCACAGACTGCTTATTCGCGTCGATGTCGAAGACGCCGTCTCGGCCGACCAGCTGTTCTCGATGCTCATGGGCGATGCCGTCGAGCCTCGTCGGCTCTTCATCGAGCAGAACGCAAAAGACGTCAAGTTCTTGGACGTGTAGCGAGTGTCTGAAGTCGATACCGGAGGATTGGGCGCTGGCCGTATCGAGCCGCGCGAGCTTGAGCAGGAGATGCGCTCGAGCTATCTCGACTACGCCATGTCGGTCATCGTCGGGCGTGCGCTACCCGATGTTCGCGACGGTCTCAAGCCGGTCCACCGTCGCGTCCTCTACGCGATGTGGACGAACGGCAACCGGCCGGGCCGCCCGTACGTAAAGAGCGCAAACATCGTCGGTGCCGTCATGGGCGACTACCACCCCCACGGCGACTCGGCGATCTACGACACCTTGGTTCGCCTCGCGCAGCCCTTCTCGCTCCGGTACCCGCTCGTCGACGGCCAGGGCAACTTTGGCTCGATCGACGATGATCCCGCCGCCGCTATGCGCTATACCGAAGCTCGCCTTGCGCGTCTCGCCGAAGAGATGTTGCGCGAGCTCGACTCCGACACTGTCGACTTCGGGCCGAATTACGACGAGCGCAAGCGTGAGCCGCTCGTTCTGCCGGCCCGCTTCCCGAACCTGCTCGTCAATGGATCCGCCGGTATCGCGGTCGGTATGGCGACGAACATCCCGCCTCATCACCTGGGCGAGGTCGTCGACGCGATCGTCACGCTGATCGACAATCCGCAGGCGAATGCGGATGATCTGATGCAGCACGTCAAGGGGCCCGACTTCCCAACCGGCGCGATCATCGTCGGCCGCTCAGGGATTCGCGATGCGTACCGCACCGGTCGCGGCCGCGTCGTCATGCGTGCCCGCGCGCACATCGAAGAGCTTCGCGGTGGCAAGAGCGCGATCATCATCACCGAGCTGCCCTATGGCGTGAAGAAGGGTGGCGACTCGGGGGTGATCAAGAAGATCGCCGATCTCGTCAACGAGAAGGTGCTCACCGAGATCTCCGATCTTGCTGACTACAGCGACCGCCGCACCGGCATGCGGATCCAGGTCGAGCTCAAGCGAGACGCAATCCCGCAGGTCGCGCTCAACAAACTGTTCAAGCACACCGCGCTCCAGTCGACGTTCGGCTACAACGCCGTAGCGCTTGTAGGTGGCGTTCCGAAGACGCTCTCGCTGCTTGAGCTGATCACGCACTACCTCGAGTTCCAGCGCGAGATCGTCGTCCGTCGCTCGAAGCACGAGCTGCGCCAGGCCGAGAAGCGCGCGCATGTTCTTGCCGGCTACCTGATTGCTCTCGATCACCTCGACCAGGTGATCGCACTGATCCGTGCGGCAGAGGATGCCGACAACGCGCGCACACAACTCATGGAGAAGTTCGGGCTCTCCGAAGTGCAGGCCTCCGCGATCCTCGAACTCCGCCTGCGGGCGCTCACAAGTCTTGAGCGCAAGCGCGTCGAGGACGAGTACAACGATCTCCAGGAGCGCATCGGTGAACTGCGCGCGCTCCTTGGTGACGAGGCGAAGATCGACAGCGTCGTCCGTGAGGAGATCCTCGAACTCAAGGAGCTCTACGGCAAGAACGACGTGCGTCGCACAGAAATCGTCTCTGCCGAAGAGGAGCTCGAACTCGAGGACATGATCGCCGAGGAAGACATGGTGATCGCGATCACGCGCTCTGGGTACATCAAGCGGCTGCCGGTTACGGCGTACCGTGAGCAGCGTCGTGGCGGCATCGGTGTCATGGGCATGGATCTGAAGGACGAGGATTACATCGAACACCTCTTCGTCGCCTCAACGCACGACTTCATCCTGTTCTTTACGAGTGTCGGCAAGGTCTACCGGCTGAAGGTGCATGAGCTGCCGCTTGGCTCTCGACAGTCGAAGGGTCGCGCGATCGTCAACCTGCTGCCGTTCCGCCAGGGCGAGACAGTGCGCGCGGTTATCCAGACACGCAAGTTCGAAGAGGCCGACTACCTGCTTTGTGCCACGAAGAATGGCGTCGTGAAGAAGACGGCGTTGCCGGAGTACAACACGCCGCTGAAGGCCGACGGCATCATCGCGATCAAGATGCGCGAAGGCGACGAGCTCGTCTCGGTCCGGCACTGCTCGAAGGAAGACGACGTGTTGCTCGTGTCCCGTAAGGGTCAGGCAATTCGCTTCGCCGAGGCGGATGTTCGCCCAATGGGCCGCGCCACCGAGGGTGTTCGCGGCATGACACTGCGGGCAGAGGACGAGGTGATCGCAGCCGAGATTGCGCGCGACGACTCCGACCTCCTCGTGGTCACTGAGAACGGCTTTGGCAAGCGCACGCGCGTGTCGGAGTACCCGCGCAAGGGTCGCGGCGGTATGGGCGTGCAGACGGTGAAGCTTACCGAGGCACGAGGTCAGCTCGCTGGCGCGAAGGTTGTGCGTGACGGCGACCAGCTGATGATGATTTCGAACGGTGGCACGGTGATCAAGATGGCCGTCACCGACGTCAAGCGGCTCGGCCGATCGACCCAGGGTGTCATCGTGATGCGCCTCCGCGACGTCGAGACCGTTGGCTCAATCGCGCTTGTCATGGATGCGGGCGACGATCCGCCGCTGCCTCCCGCCGGTGCCCGTGTGGCTGGTGACGAGAGTGAGCAGATCGAGGCCGGTCTGTACGACGACCCCTCCGATCTTGAGGTCGAAGACCCCGCCCTTGACGATGAAGAGCTTGACGACGCCGAAGACGGCGACGACGAGCCCGACGACGACACCGAGAACTAGTGCTCGGGCGCGTCTAGCGCGCCACTACGACGTCTCGCTAGACGGTTTCGCGAAGACGCCGAGCGGCGTCGGCCGGATCGACCGTCACGGTCCACACCCCTGCGCCGAGCTCGAGTCCCGCCGGAGTTGTGAGGCGCGGAACGAGCTCGAGGTGCCAGCGGCTTCCCTCATGCAGCCAGAGGTTGAACGGCACCTCCCGCCCAAGGATCAGATCGAGCCGACGTAGGCACTCGGCAGCAAGTCGCAGCGCCGGCCCGAGGAGATCGCTGCGAAGACCCTCGGGCTCCCACCGCTCGGGGACAATCTGCAGTTCGAAGTCGCTGCGCGGCGATGATGCCGCGCCCACGACGAGCCCGTCCTGAGCGAAGGCCGCCTCGGCTGTCGGCAGGCCTCGCTCGGCGAGCACCGCCGGTGGCGGCGTCGGAAGCCAGGCGAGTTGTGAGTGCGAATGTGTCTGCGACGACCCGGCGGTCAAGCCCTCGTTGACGTACGGGAAGACCGTTCCGCCCGCATCATGGGCGCGCCGTTGCCACGCCTCCGCAACCAGGTCGAGCGTGGCATCGGGGATCGTTGAGAAGCGCGTACGGTGGCCCCAGCCGTGCACGACCACCTCGTGGTGGCGCAGCGCCGGGTAGAGGTTGTCGACGACGCGCACATCCCAGCCGGCAGGCCCGTCGCCTAGGCGCAGTCGTTCCTGTGCCGTATCGCGTTCGTGACCGACACAGAACGGGCAGTCGCCAGGGTTGTCCACGGCACCGTGGGCACCGGGCCTTTTCGCACGCGCAGGCGCGAAGGCAACCCAGCGAGCTGCGACAGGATCTTGGTGCAGGTGAGGCTCGCCACCTGCGGAATCGCTCACCCCTACAGGGTACCGCCGCGCGGCTTCAAGAAGCTTTGCAGCACATCAATCGGTGCGGGAAAGACGATGGTCGTCGACTGCGATGAGCCAAGCTCAAGGAGCGTTTGGAGGTAGCGAAGCTGCAATGCCGTCGGATGATCTTCGATGACGAGTGCTGCATCTTTCAGCTTTTCCGACGCTTGGAACTCGCCCTCAGCGTTGATCACCTTTGCACGCCGCTCGCGTTCGGCTTCAGCCTCACGCGCCATTGCGCGCTGCATGCTCTGCGGAATCTCAACATCTTTGACCTCGACGACCGAGACCTTGATGCCCCACGGGGCGGTCTGCACGTCGATGATCCCCTGGAGCAACGCATTGATCTTCTCTCGTCCCGCGAGCAGCTCGTCGAGTGAGTGCTGGCCGAGCACCGACCGCAACGTCGTCTGCGCAATCTGCGAGGTCGCGACCATGTAGTTCTCAACCTGCACGACTGCGGCCTTCGGATCGACGATGCGGAAGTACGCAACGGCGTTCACGCGCACCGGAACGTTGTCGCGGGTGATCACCTCCTGCGGCGGAACCTGCAGCGTGATCGTCCGGAGATCGACTTTGACCATCCGGTCGATGAGCGGGAGGAGCACGAACAGCCCTGGCCCCTTCGGCGTGCTGCGGAGGCGACCAAGCCGGAACACGATTGCGCGTTCGTATTCGCGGACGATGCGCAGCGAGAAGTAGAGGAGGGAACCCAGGAGCGCGAGGGTGACAATGAGGGTGATGACCGGCATCCCCGTCGTGATCGTTCAACAGCGACCGCAATTGAGCCCGTTAGCGAAATCCCTGTAAGGATTTTGCTCCAAAGGGCTTCTGCCCTTGAACGCGAAGCGAACGGTAGGCACCGTGCATTCGGAGCCACTCCGTCATGAAGAAATTCCTCGCCGCCTGCCTGATTGCGCTCGCGGCGCCCGCAGCAGCATCTGCCGCGGACGTCTCGATGACGGTTCGTGACGTCCCAGTTGGGTCGCGTTCGCTCCAGGCCGTCTCGGCTCCAGGCGTGTTCGACATGCTTGCGGTGCACTGGCGGGGATTGGGCACCGTTTCGTTTCGGACCGAATCGACAACCGGCCGCTGGAGTGCCTGGCAGGTTGCTGATGCCGATTCCGGCCCTGACCCTGGCACGAGCGAGTCCCACCCCGGCTGGAACGACGGCTCGCTGGCATGGGTGGGTTCTTCCGTCCGCGCCGTCTTCCGCACGAGCGGCCACATCAGCGGCCTCAAGGCCTACTACGTCGCATCGAAACCGGGCCGTACCCCGTATCGCGGCCTTGCTGTGGCAGGCGCGCCGGCGATCGTTGCGCGCACCGACTGGTCGGCCGACACAAAGATCGTCACCGTCAAACCGGTTATCAGCCCAACGTTGCAGCTCGCGATCGTGCACCACACCGCGAGCACGAACGCGTACACGCCAGCCCAATCGGCAGCGATCGTGCGAGGCATCCAGCTCTACCACGTGCAGGGAAATCACTGGAATGACATCGGCTACAACTTCCTCGTCGACCGTTTTGGGACGATCTATGAAGGCCGCGGCGGCGGGATCGACCAGAACGTGGTCGGAGCGCACTCGTTGGGATTTAACAAGGGCACCGTTGGAATCGCCCTGATCGGTGACTTCCAGAACGCGGCACCGACCGACGCGATGCAACAGGCCCTCGTAAAGCTCCTTGCCTGGCGACTCGACATCGCGCACCTCGATCCCCTCGCCAAGGCGACCTACGTCTCGGGCGGCAACCTGAAGTTCAGGAAGGGCGAGAAGGTCACCCTCAACGTGATCTCCGGTCACCGGGACACCTACCTCACTGACTGTCCCGGCACGTTCGTCGAAGGTCGCTTGTCTGCGATTGCCGCTGGTGTTGCCGCGACCGGACTGCCGAAGCTCTACGCACCGACGGTCAAGGGAGCCCTTGGTGGCCCCGTCCACTTCCAGGCGACGCTCTCGGGGTCTCTGCCGTGGACGATCACCATCACGAACACCGCGGGAACCGTCGTCGGGCAC
>CAIWTI010000295.1 GCA_903915545.1 uncultured Actinomycetes bacterium
ATGACGTTGTCATCCTCGACAATCAATACTTTCGCCATACGCACTACGATAGACCCCAGGGCGGTTCGAAGCGGGTGACGGAGTGGTGACGATCTGGTGAAGCGGCTATTTGGTGGGAGTGACGAACCTGTACAAGGAACGTCAGTGGACGTCACCGACGCACCGGAGCACGTCGAGACGCAGGACAGTGCGTACGACGCGTCCTTTGACGAGCTCCGCACCGGCTTCACGGCTGCCGTCTCGCACGAGCTGCGGACACCGCTCGCGCGCATCTTGGCGTTGCTCGACTCGGCAGACCTTCCTGGCGCCGACGTTCAAGGTCTGATTGACGCGGCACGCGCCGAGGTCGAACACGCCGGCGCCCTGATTGACGAGATTCTCTTCCTCTCAGAGCTCGAAGGCGGCAAGGAGATCGTCGCCTTCGGCATGACGAACGCGTTGCCCGTACTCGAAGACGTGATCAACGAGCACACAGACGCCGCTGGGCGCGCCGGCATCGCCGTCGCCGCGACCGGTGATCCGAATGTTGATGTCCCGCTTCGACCTCGCATGCTGCGCATCGTTGCCGAGAACCTCACAGGCAACGCCTTGCGCTACGCAGGCCATGGCGCCAGCTTCACACTCTCGGTCTACCGCGAGGGCGACTCGATTGTCCTGCGAGCGTCTGACACGGGCGTGGGACTCTCCGAGACGGAGATCCCCCGGCTCTTCGAGCGTTTTTGGCGTGCCGACGCCGCTCGTGCCTCCCGCGGCACGGGACTCGGGCTCGCGATCGTCAAGCACGTCGTGACTGCTGCGGGCGGCACCGTCGAGGCCAGCGGCGCCCGCGGGCGCGGCCTCGAAGTGCGTTGCAACTTTCCGGCGTAGCTCCTCAGGAACCTTCACAAGAAACGTTTGAGGGCGCCGTCGCCGGCGCCCTCAAACATTCCCATACTCCACCCCGAACCCGGGGATGGCGGTCCTAGCTCGAGATGCCCTGGAGCGCCTTCTCGGAAGCGACAAGCACGACCTTCGGGATCGGCGCGAACCACAACTTCGCCGTGTACTTCGATGCCTGACCCTGGGTCAGCGCCCAGAACACCATCTTGCGGAGCGCCGGAGCGTTCGATGTCTTCAGCGGCAGGATGATGTAGGTGTAGGTCGCGATCGGGTAGGCCGTCGGATACGACTTCGACGGGTTCACGATGTGGAGCTCGCCGTTCGCCGGCACCGAGCTGATCGTTCCGCCCGCAGCAACAATATTGCGGATGCTCGGGTTGATGAACTTGCCCGCGGCATTCTGGATCGATGCGAAGTGCAGGTGATTGGCGATCGCGAACGCGGTGTCGGTGTAACCGATTGCGCCAGCCGTATTCGAGACAGCACCAGCGACACCAGCGCTACCGCTTGCACCGGTACCGGCAGGCCATGCGACCGACTGACCGCGGCCAAGCTTCGAGCTCCACTCGCTGCTGACCGACGAGAGGTAGTCCGTGAAGTTGTACGACGTGCCCGAGTTACCCGTCCGATAGACCGGTGTGATCGACACCGACGGAATCGTTGCCTTCGGGTTGACGGCCTTGATCGCCGCGTCGTCCCACTTTGTGATCTGACCCATGTAGATCTTGGCGATCAGGTCACCCGTGAGCAGCAGATTTGTGTTCTTCGGGACGACAAGACCCGGGATGTTGTAGTCGATCGCCGTTCCGGCAAGCGCCCACGGAATCTGGACACAACCGTTGCAGGCAGTGAACTGGTCGGTCGTGAGCGGAGCGTCGGACGCGCCGAAATCGACCGAGCGGTTCGTGATCGCCTGGATGCCGCCGCCCGAGCCGACTGCGCTGTACTGGACGGTGTAGTCAAACGCCGTGCCGATGGCGGGTGTCCACAGCGAGACGAGCGGCGAGACGAACGTGCTGCCTGCGCCGTTCAGGACGGTGGTCTGTGACTTGCCGGTCTTGGCGCCCGCGGCGCCGACCGCAACGAGGGCGGTCGCGAGGATCGCGACCAGCACAAGTGCCGACTTTCTCATGAAGATTGTTCTCCTTGGGTTCATGTCTGGGGTGACAGGTGACAGCATCAGGGTGCCCGGCCGAGGGACGAGTAGGGGCTGAAAGGGTGTGACGTTGCGGTGACGGAGTGGTGAACGCCAACAAGCCGATTGGTGACGCTCCCGAAAACGCGTTTGGCCCACGATCTTCGCGGGCCAAACACCAAGACGGATATCGCGCGTAGGACTAGGCCGCTGCGCCGAGCTTGCGACGCGAGCGATCAAGGACAAGTCGCGCGAGGAGCGTCGTCAGCAGGACAAACGTGATGAGCACAAACGCTGCCGCCCAGGCCTGCGCATTGAGGTTCTTATCGGGCGACTCGGAGTACTCAAAGATCACGACCGGTACCGACGCCACCGAATTAGACGGGTCGGTATTGACGACTTGGCCGAAGATCGAGCACGTGAAGAGCAACGGGGCGGTCTCGCCAGCGGCGCGAGCGACGGCCAACGTCGTACCCGTGACGATGCCCCCAAGCGCGCTCGGGAGTACCACGCTCAAGACGGTGCGCCACTTTGAAACGCCCAGGGCATAGCTCGCCTCGCGCAAGCTCGCAGGAACCAGCGCGAGCACTTCCATCGCGGTACGGGCGATCAGCGGCACCATCAGAATTGCGAGGGCGAAACCTCCCGCCCACGCGCTCTGGTGGTGCCCGATCCCAAGAATTGGCAGCTTCGTCTGAACCAAAAGTTCGAACACGAAGATGCCGATGACGATCGACGGAAAGCCGTTCAGCACATCAAGCCAAAGACGTGTCTGGCTCGCGATCTGCTTCGACGCAAACTCGCTCACGTAGAGAGCAACCAGCACACCGATGGGTACCGCCATCGCCGTCGCGATCAGCACGAGCATGATCGTCCCGACGAACGCTGGGGCGATGCCTCCGCCCGTCTCGCCGAACACGGCCTGCCCCTTCACAAAGAGATCCCAGTTCAGAGCCGGGAGCGCCTTCTGGAACACCGAACCCACAAGCAGCACGAGGACACCGACAGCGACCAGCGCTGCAAGGATCGCTCCACCCTCGGCGGCTTTGTTCATGGCGAGCCGGCGCTTCGACCGCCCCGTCGCTTTCAGGCTGATCGGCGTCGCCATCAGCGCGCCCCCGCATGCTGCTTCTCGAACCGGTGAACGATCCGCTGCGCTGTGAGGTTCGTGATGAACGTGATGACGAGCAAGATCAGTCCGAGGTAGACGAGCGACTCGAGCTCGATATTCGTCGGCGCGCTCTGATAGCTACCTGCGAGCTGTGACGCCAAGGTGTTGCCTTGACCGAAGAGTGAGACGGGGAAGTCGCGAAGGCTGTTGCCGATCACCTGGGTGACGGCAATTGCTTCGCCGAGAGCGCGACCGAGGCCGAGCGTGATCGCCGCGACGATGCCTGCCTTCACATACGGGAACACGACGCCGCGGATCATTTCCCAGCGTGTTGCGCCAAGTCCGATCGACGCTTCCTTGACGTCCCGCGGCACCGACGTAAAGAGCTCGCGGCAGATCGATGAGGTGATCGGGATGATCATGATTGTCAGGACGGCGATCGCGGGAAGCACGCCCGCCTGCTGGGGTGTGCCGCCGAAGATCGGAATCCAACCGAGGTAGTCGTGCAAGGGCGGCTCAACGTGCTGCAGCATGAAGGGGCCGAGGACGAAGATGCCCCAGAGACCGATGACCACGCTTGGGACGGCTGCGAGCATCTGAATCAGCGCGCCGATCGGGCCCTTGATGGCCGACGGCGCGAGCTCGCTCAGGAACAGTCCGATCGCGATCGAGATCGGAGTCGCAAGCAAGAGGGCGCCAAACGACGTGACGAGCGTCCCGATGATGAAGACTCGTGCGCCAAACATTTCGGTGACGGGATTCCACGTCTGGTTCCACACAAACGAAATGCCAAACGTGTGGATCGCGGGCCACGCCCCATCGATCACCTTCCAGATGATCGCGGCGATGATCGCGAGGGTCAGCAAGGCCGCGAAAGCCGTCAGCCCGTAGAACACCTTCTCGCCAACGCGGTCGAGCGGGCGGCGGGTGCGCGGGAGGATCTCGGGCGGAGCAGATGCTTCCATGTCGCGCAGCTTCCCAGTGAACTGGCCCGAGCGCGAGGGCTGTTCACCATTGCGTCACAACACGTTCACATTTTGTGTACCCAGCAACTTTGCCTCGGTGAGCAGACTCACCTATCGTGAGCCTCATGGAACCCCCCAGCCCCGACGCACCCATGACCGACGTGCCATCGGACCCGCCTGCTGCGCCGACTCCCGCAACGATCGGTGTTCAGCCCCCGTCGGCCTCGGCGATCTCGCGCGATGCCGTCTTCCAGGTCGAAAATCTTTCTGTCCACTACGGCGCGGCGCCAGCTGTCGTCGGCGTCAACATGGACATCTATAAGAACGCCATCACCGCGCTGATCGGCCCGTCAGGCTGTGGCAAGTCGACGTTCCTGCGCTGCCTGAACCGCATGAACGACCTTGTTCCAAGCGCCGTTGTTGGCGGCAAGACGCTCTATCACGGCGTCGATATTTACGGCAGTGACGTCGACCCGATCGAAGTTCGCCGCCGCATCGGCATGGTGTTCCAGCGCCCGAATCCGTTTCCGAAGTCGATCTACGACAACATCGCCTACGGCTTGCGCATCCTCGGGATGAAGGACAATCTCGATGACCGCGTCGAGCAGGCCCTCAAGCGTGCCGCGATCTGGGATGAGGTCAAGAATCGCCTCAAGAAGTCCGCTCTCGGCCTCTCCGGCGGGCAGC
>CAIWTI010000296.1 GCA_903915545.1 uncultured Actinomycetes bacterium
CTTGACGGTCGACCAGCAGGAAGAGCTTGGGATTCTGTCGCCTGAAGTTCGTGCTCGTCTCGCGGCGGCCTACTCGGCCGGCGCACCGACGATGCCGGAGTTCGACGATCGCCCGACTCCCGGCCAGACCGCACTCTTCAACGCGCATGAAGATGCGATTGAGTGCTCCCGCTGCGGTGGGCGCATGGTGCGGGCAGGCACGTGTTACACCTGCCGCGACTGCGGCACGAGCACCGGCTGCGGTTGATCGGTGCCTCCGAGCCCGCGCGGCTCGGAGCGATGCGACAGACAGCAATGCGGCGAACATCGGAGGGGCCCCACGGGGCCCCTCCTCCTTTTGGGGGTTGAGACACCGCGACGCTCGTGGAAGAGTGCCCGCGACAGCTGCGGCAGCCAAACGAAAGGCAGGCCCATGGCTCCGCGGTTGCTTCAACTCACACACCCGTTCCAACACGGCGCAGACGTGCAGGCCCTGCAGCGACGACTCCGTGATCTTGGCTTCGACTCAGGCCCGGACGACGGGGTATTCGGGCCAACAACCGAAGCGGCAGTCAGAGCGTTCCAAGAAGGGGCCGGAATCGAGGTCGACGGCATCGTCGGGCCGGAGACACGTGCGGCGCTTGACGCGAACCTCGAACCAAGACCAGCAGACGACTACAGCGCGCCAATCGGCCGCCGCGCCCTTGCGATTGCGCTCCGCGAGATCGGCACCCACGAAGATCCGCCGGGAACGAACGAGACGCCGTACGGCGAAAGGTTCGGTATCAACGGCGCGCCATGGTGCGCGATCTTCGTCTCGTGGTGCTTCGCACACGCCGGGCATCCGCTCGCACGCGGCGCCCACGGCCCTGGCGTCAATACGAAGGGCTGCGCGTACGTCCCAACGATTGCCGCTTGGCTACGACGCACCGGGCAGTGGGTCGACACCGGCGATCCCCAACCCGGCGACCTCGCGATCTACAACTGGGACGGCGGCGAGCCCGATCACATCGGGATCGTTGAGACGGTCGACGGGGCAGGGAGCTTCACCGCCGTTGAAGGCAACACGGCGGTCGGGAACGACACAAACGGTGGTGCCGTGATGCGCCGTGAGCGCACAACTGCCGATGTCGACGGGTTCGGTCGCCTCACGCGTTGATCACTTTTCCCCGCTACCGTGCCCTTTCGCATGCGAGTCGAACGCCCCCCACGCGTGCGTCGCGCGAGCCGCTGGCTCGGCGCGGCCACTCTCGCGATCGCCATCACCGTCTCCGTCACAGGCGGCATGGGCGCATCGATCCGCGTCCAAGCAGCGCTCTACAACGGTGGCGCATTCGACACGTGCACGGTGCCGACAAACGCCACTCTCAGCAGCTGGCTCGCCGGCCCGTACCGCGCCGTCGGCATCTACGTCGGTGGGATCAACCGGGCGTGTGCCAACACCAACCTCACGCCCACCTGGCTCTCGACGACGCTCGCCACCGGCTGGAGCGTCATCCCAACCTACGTTGGTCTGCAGGCACCCTGCACCACCGTCAAGAAGCTTGCAACGATCGCAACCGACGGCAGCGCCGGCAGCCAAGGTGCCGCCGCAGCGACGGACGCAGCGACACGCGCCGCCGCACTCGGCATCCCCACCGGAAGCCCGATCTACTTCGACATGGAGGGGTACCCGATCAACAACCCGGCGTGCAGCCAGGTCGTCGAAGCATTTGCTGCCGGCTGGGTGACCGGCCTCCACGCGAAGGGTTACGTGGCCGGGGTTTACGGAAGCGCCGCTTCGACGATCCGCGACATGGTGGCCCTCGCCGCGACGACGACCCCACCCGACGCGGTGTGGATCGCCGACTGGAACGATGTCACGAGCGTCTTCGGAAACAAGTACGTCGCCGACGGCTACTGGACAAGCCACCAACGTTTGCACCAGTACGTCGGTGATCACAAGGAGACGTGGGGTGGCGTGACGATCAACGTCGACAGCTCGATCGTCGACGGGCCCGTGCTCGGCGCGACCGGAGTCGCACCAGCGCCGACCGTCCCTCTCCCGACCCCGCCGCTCACCTCCGCGGCAGGTTCCTCCGCGAGCACAACACCAGCGTCAACGGTCCCACCGACACCAGCTCCGACGACGACCACACCGGCGACGACAGCGGCCGTGCCGGGCGGCTCGGTCACCTCGACCGACAGCGAATCGAGCGTCACCTGGAACGCCGGCACATTCCAACAGCCCGTCCTCGTCACGCTCACCCACGCCACACCGGAACCCACGGTCGCCGGCTTCGGCACAGGTGGCTACTCAGTGCAGCTCACGGTCACCCAAAGCACGAACAGTGCGCCCCTCTCGAGCTTCACCTCACCTGTGGGGCTGCACTTCGTGAAGATCACCGGCGCGTCGGCACCGGTCTACTCAACGAACGGGACACCATGGAAGCCAGTAGCGCAGATGGCAGGAAGCACGCTCGCGACTGGAGCGAAGGCGGGCTACCTCAAGGAGCCTGACGGTTCAGTAGACATCCGGACGACCATCGCCGGATGGTTCGCGTTGCTCCCGGATCCGACCCCACCGACCCAGCCGAAGCTCCTCTCGGCCCGCTTCACGCACGGCAATCTCGTGATTCGGTGGGCGAAGTCCTCGGATAACTCCGGCGCAGTCGCCGGCTACGACCTGCTGCTCGATGGAACCCGCAACGCCGACGTCGCTGCGACCGTCACGACGGCAACGACACGGGCGTTCCATCCCGGTGTTCTCTCGGTGTATCGGGTTGCCGCAGTCGATGCGTCAGGGAACGTCTCGACGCCATCGGCACCAATCGTCGTCGAGCCGTCACCGCGCCCCGCCGGAACACCGAAGGCGCTCCCCGCCTGGTCGTGGGAGCTCTACCGCTGGATCGCGAGCGGTCGAACGGGGACACGTCCGGCCGCAGCACCTGCAAGCACGCCAGCGTGGTTTTGGACTTGGGCAGCGTGGCGCGACGCGCCATTCCGCCTCAAGTAGCGCTCGTCGGGCTAGCCGCCGCCCAAACCCTTCGACAGAAGGCTCGTCGCATCGAAGACCTGGTCGGCCGGTGGCGGCCCGATCAGCGGATCGATGCCCCAATGGGTGAAGTCCATCGTCACCTCGGCATGCGCGGTCTTGCCGGAAACCGTCTCGTCGTACGACGTGCTGATCCGGCGGACTTTGCCGTCAGCCGCGACGTAGACCTCGTACGGCACCGTTGCAGGAACCTGTGCGTTCGTACCGCCGGGTAGCGCGGAGAGATCGACGCCCTTGTCGGCGAGCGCCTTCGCGACGTCGACGGTGCCTTGGTAGTGCGTCGTGACCTCGCCGTCGATCGTCGTGTGACCGACCTCCTGAAAATCGCCTTCGCTCTCAAGTGCCTTCAGCGAATCCATCGGGTTCTGTTCGCCGCCCGCCATCAACTTCGAGAAGGTCGCGCCGAATGCCCCAGCCTTCGAGAGATCGAGTCGCAACCACTTCTTGTCGGTGCCGAGGCTCTGGGTGAGCGCTCCCATGTTGAGGTAGATCACAGGGTTGGCATCTTCCTTGACGAGCAGCTCTTCGATCTTGCCGACGCCTGCCGAACCACCAAGGGCTCCGAGGTCGAGCGTCAGGTCGGCCGACCCATCACCGACGACGCCCGTCGCGCTGATCACGGTGGCTGCGGAACCGTCCTCGGCAACCGAAATCGTCATCGCCACATTGGCGCCGCCGCTCTTCGCGCTCTGCGTTGCCGCCTGCGCAACGGGATCAACAACCTTCGAGACACCGCACGCCGTGAGCAGCCCCGCGCAGCCGACCGATGCGATCGCCGCCAGCGCAACCTCAAAGCGATGCCGTCTCATACCCCTCTTCTACCACGGAAACATGAGCCGGGGAAGACAGCTGGGGCCACCCAGAGGCGCCCCAGCATGGTCGCCAATGCGGGAGAGGAGGCTCTCTACGCGGCGGTCCCACCACGGTGACCGGTCTTGCAGGTGCTCACACCGATGACGCGGTACGCAGGGCAGAAGCTCACAACGGAGGTCGCGAGCATCACTGCGGCGAGCACGAAGAAGATGATCCCGAGCACCGAACCGGCACCCACAACGAATGCGAGGACGATGAAGATCGGGGCAAACAGAAATGCGCGGAGCAGCCGATCAAATGACGCCATGTTCTTCATGAGAGCCTCCTTGACTTCCGGGATTGATATTCTACAACTGTTCGGTTGTTTAGTATGAGTAGTTCGCCGCGAGAACCGACCGGCTTCGCCCCGACGAGGAGAGAGCACATGCCGCTTCCGCATCCACTTCCCGACGAGATCGTCGACCTGATCGCACGTCGATTCCGCGCCATCGGCGAACCGATGCGCATCAAGATTCTCGATCGGCTCCGCACCGGTGAGGCGACGGTCGCTGATCTGACACTCGGCCTTGGTGCGGGTCAACAGAACGTGTCGAAACACCTTGGTGTCCTCGCCGACGCGGGCATCGTTGGACGCCGCCGTGAAGGAAACAAGGTCTTCTACGCAATCGTGGATGAGAGCGTCTTGTCAATTTGCGAGACGGTCTGCGGCACCGTCGAGCAACAGCTCCGCGAATTGCACCGACTTCTCGCTCCAACCGCGCAACGCTGATACCCCGCGAGGTGGGCACCAGGCGCTACCGTCATGGTTGTGCCTTCGCCGTACCGCCTTGCGGGTGCCCGCGCCATGACTGCCGATGTTCTTGCGATCGTCATCTTCGCAACTATCGGCCTCCTCGCTCACAACCGAGATCTTGGGATCTCTGGCTACGCGCGCGACGTCCTCACCATCGGTGGGAGCTGGCTCGTCGTCGCGCGCTCAACGGGGCTGTATCGCTCGCCCACGATGCGCCACTTTCTCACGACCTGGTTCGTGGGGGTTACGGCCGGGGTCGCCGTTCGCGCGATCGTCTTGGGTCGTGCCGTGGACGGAAAAGAGCTGTCCTTCTTGATCGTCGCTCTCGTCTCGACGCTGATCTTTACGACTGTCGCACGATCGCTCGTTGACGTTGCCGCACGGCGGGTCGTCGCGTGAAGCGCCCGGCGCTCTTCGTCGTGTTCGCGGCGCTCGCACTCTTTGGTGGCACGGCCGCCTTCCGCCTGAGCACCGCATCGGGCGACGGAACAGCACCCCTGAATGCACGGGTGGGCCCCGACTACATCATCTCGTTCACGATGCCCGACGGAACGCCCATCACGTCGCTCACCGCAGGGACGTACTCGATTCATGCCGTCGATACCGAGGTCGAGCACAACTTCCACCTCTTTGGCCCGGGCGTTGATCTCTCGACCGGCGCAAACAACGAAGAGGACGACATGTGGACGGCGACGTTCCAAAACAACTCCGTCTACACGTTCCGCTGCGACATTCACCCAACCGTCTTGAACGGGTCACTGACGGTAGGTAACCCGGTGATCGCGCCGACCGTTGTTGCCGCTCCGACACCTTCGGTTGTGTCGACGAAGGGTAAGGGCAACGGCTCCTCCGCACTGACGTTGACCGGCACGCTGAGCGCTTCCGTCTCGGCGACGGGTGCGCTCAAGCTCACGCTTAACGGCGCGGCAGTGAAGGTGGTTCCGGTCGGGAACTACAAGGTCACCGTTACCGATGCTTCGAAGAAGGACGACTTCGTCCTCCGCGACAAGTCGGCGGGGTACTCGCAGACATTGTCGGCTGCGACGTTTGTCGGGACGAAGTCAACGACACTCGAGATCGCTGCCGGCGCGTGGGACTTCTTCTCGAACGCGCACCCGTCGGTTCATACCTCGTTCTCGGCGAAGTAAGGCTGATGGCGACGAGCGACTGGGATCTGCTCCGGCCGCTTACGGTGACCGTCGAGGCTTCCTCGACACGCGTTCTTGAACGCCAGGTCTCAAGCGAGTTCACGCGCCGCACGACGGTCGTCGAGCTTGAAGGAAACGGGTTTGTCGGCGTGGGCGAGGACGTCACCTACGAGAGCGATGAACACGCGCCCGTTCGCTTTCCGTCGCCGCGACTCGCTGGCACCTGGACGCTTGGCGAACTGTCCGCACACCTCGACGCGTTCGATCTCTTTCCGGCAGGCGCACCAGCGCAGGCAGCGTCGCGCGACTACCGGCGGTGGGCGTTTGAGTCGGCCGCGCTCGACCTAGCGCTGCAGCAAGCGGGCGTGTCCCTCGCCGACGCGGTCAAGCGCACTCCGGCACCCGTCCGCTTCTGCGTCTCAACACGCGCGTCGTCGCTCGATCCACTGCTTGCGCTCTATCCGGGAACCCGATTTAAGCTCGACGCGTCGCCCGAGTGGGACACGGTGTTCATCGCTGGCCTCGCGGCGCTTGGCGTCGTCGACGTCGTTGACCTCAAAGGTGCATACAAAGGCACCGTTGTCGATCTCGCGCCCGAACCCAGACTCTACGAGCGCGTCGCGACAGGCCTGCCGACGGTCTGGATCGAGGACCCAGGCCTGACACCCGAGACCGACAGCGTCTTGGCTCCTCATCGGGACAGGTTCACCTGGGACGCGCCGATCCACAGCTTCGAAGATGTCGAGGCGCTCCCGTACCCGCCGCGCTGCCTGAACTCGAAGCCGTCAAGGTTCGGAACGCTTGAGCGGCTGTTCACGTTCTACGCGCGCTGCGAGGCAGCGGGGATCGCGTTGTACGGCGGCGGCCAGTTCGAACTCGGGCCTGGTCGTGGGCAGATCCAACTGCTCGCATCGCTCTACCATCCCGACGGGCCAAATGACACGGCGCCCGCGGGGTACAACGCGCCCGAGCCGGTGCCCGGCCTCGAGACGAGCCCGCTCGAACCGCATCCCGCGGCGACGGGGTTCCGTCGCGTCGTGCCAGAGAGCTAGCGAGCGCCCGCTCCATCCCTAGCCCCCTCCCGCCCAGGGGAATGCCCTGAGCCTACGGCGACTGGTGTAACGCAGCTGTCGCAGAAGTGGATCGCGGGTGTTGCAATCGCCAAGCGGCGAATGCAGGCCTGACGCTAGGCCGTGGCCGCGCGCGCCTTGCCGAGCGCACGCACAAGCGCCGTCTCCTGGATGCGCTCGAACGCGGCATCCCAGGCAACCCACTCGGCCGCATGCACCTCGGCTGCATCGGCAGCGACGGTGCCGCCCGCGATCACCAGGAAGCGCAGATCGAGGTGCCAGTGCTCATCCCAGGGGATCCAGTGAACATCGGCGTCGAACAGCCTCACGCTCGCAAGCCGTACGTCGAGGCCTGTCTCTTCGCGCGCCTCGCGCAGCGCGCCTTCGGCGGGCGACGGATCGCCCGGCTCGATATGGCCGCCCGGCTGAAACCACATGCCGCTCTTTCGGTGATGGATCAGCATCGTGCGCTCGCCCTCCTCGTCGACTACGATCGCCGACGCAGTGAAATGCGCCTCAGCCTGCTCCCGCGAGCAGGGCTCGGCGAGCGACACGGCATAGCCGCGCATCCGTTCGAGGTCGGCGCGCTCCTCGTCGTCGGTCGGCACGTGCGCGGCGAGCATTGCGACGAGCGCGTCGCGGTCGCAGCCGCTCACTCGTATTGAAGCGCTTCGAGCGGGTTCAGCTTCGCAGCGCGCCGCGCCGGGAAGATCGCCGCGATCAGGCCAACAATGAGTGCCGCGATCACGAACGTGATGATCTGGCCCCACGGCACCACGAACGGCACTCCTCCAGGAAGGGCGTGGTCAAACAGTGCGCCGAGACCCACACCCACCGGAATACCGAGTGCCGCGCCGATCAGGGCCGTGATAATCGACTCGTGTCGGATCATCCGCCGCGCCTGACGCCGCGTCATGCCAACCGCGCGCAACATGCCGAGCTCGCGTGTCCGCTCGAAGACCGAGAGCACCAGGGTGTTCACGATCCCAAAGAGGCTCACGATCACCGACAGGCCGAGCAGCACGAAGAGCATGTTCAAGAAGATGTTGAGCCCGGCCTCCTGGTTGGCGATGAACTGCGACTCGGTCTGAATCTTTGCGTCGGGATAGTTCTTCAGCACGCGGTTGAGCGTCGCGGTGTTCGCATCAGAGACGCCACCCGACATGTTCATGAACGTGAACACGTTCTGCGGGTTCTGAGTCACCGAGTCGAACGCGCTCGACGAGACGGTCACCGAACCAAGCGGGGAGCCACCGCTCGGTGGATCGAAAATCGCAACGACCTTCACGTGCAGCGTCTTACCACTCGGCACCAAAACAGACAGCGGTGAGCCGGCAACAAGGTGGTGCGAGGTCGCGTAGCTCTTGTCGACAATCGCCCCCGTCGCGCCGAGCGAGTCGAGCGACGACGCATCGCCAACCACCCACTTGAGCACGAGCATCTGCGACAGCCCCGTCTCGGCTCCGGTGAGTGTGATCGTCTTGCCAAACACGCGGCCCTGGCCCGCACGAACACCAGCGACAACCTCGGCGACACCGGCCGAGCGGAGCGCATCGGCGGAGTCGACTGATGTCGGCAGGAAGCCATTCTCCGATGTCAGGGCATAGTCGGCGTGGAACTCTGACTTCACTGCACCCTCGAACGAGCCCCGGATACCAGCGGCGAGTACGGCCACGATCGTCACGAGCGCGAGCCCGATCATCAACGCGGCGGCAGTCGACGCGGTGCGCGCGGGATTGCGCATTGAGTTCGCGCGTGCGAGCTCACCTGCGACACCGCCGATGCGGCTTGCGGGCAGCCCGATGATCGACGCGAGTGGCCGGACGATCCTCGAGGCGATCATCGCGACACCGATGAACGATCCGAGCACGCCGACGCCGAGCATGATCAGGCGATCGCCCGTCGGAATGCCGTGGTGCACGAACGCACCGATCGCGACGAGTGCCACAGACACGATCAGAACGACGCCCGCAACGAAGGGGCCGAGCCGGTGAAGGCGCCCGGGTGGAAGGACGAAGCCCTCGCGCACCGCAGCGATCGGGGGAACGCGGGTCGCACGCAGAGCCGGCATAACGCTCGCGATCAACGTGACGACCACACCGAGGACGAGTGAGACAACCACTGTCCGTGGGGCGAAGATCAGCCCTGACTGCGGAAGGTCGATGCCGAAACTCTTGAAGAGCGCGTCGAGCCCCTTGGCAAGACCAAGGCCGGCGAACAGGCCGATCGTGGCCGCAACAAGGCCGGTGACAAACCCTTCTGCGAGAACGACTCCGATCACCTGACGACTCGTAGCGCCCATCGTCCGCAGGGTCGCGAACTCCCGCGTCCGCTGGGCGATCGTGATCGACAGCGTGTTCGCGATCACGAACGCGCCCACGAAGAGGGCGATAAAACCAAAGGCGAGCAGGAAGTACTCAAGGAACGAGAGCGCGCTGCTCGTGTCGCTCGACTGCTTCGCGGCCTGTTCCTGTCCGGTGCGAACCTGGGTCTGCGGCGGCA
>CAIWTI010000297.1 GCA_903915545.1 uncultured Actinomycetes bacterium
CCGATGATGTGCGCGAATCGTTCGCAGCGTTTCAAGAGAAGCGCGTGCCGCGCTTCACCGGGCACTGAGTCGACCAGCACGCTTCAGGGCGGTCAATAGGTCGTTGCGAACTGGAAACGTTGGTGCGGACGTGTGATGAGCGGCCGTACCGTGAACACCAATGCGGTTTCTGTTCGTGTGTGGTCTCGCGTTGGGGCTCGCGGTTCTCACGCCCGCAGGGCATGCCGCGCAGCGCGCGGTTGGGCCGCTCCATGGAACAGTTGGCCCGGGCTTCACGATCGTGCTCGTCGACCAGTCTGGGACGCGGGTGAGCCATCTCGACCCCGGCAGCTACACGATCCAGGTTGACGACCTCAGCCCGGGTCACAACTTCCACCTCTTCGGGCCCGGGGTCGACCTCGCAACAGATGTCCTCGGAACAGGGACGGTCACCTGGAATGTCACGGTCACCGATGGGGCGTACGCCTTTGTCTGCGACCCGCACGTGGGGGAGATGAGCGGAGGGTTCACGGTCGGGAACGCGTCCACAACCGCGCTGGCGGGTTCCGGCGGGGCGACGAGTTCAACCGCGCGTTCGACCACACCCCCGCCGGGTGCAAAGCAAACCACGCCGACCGCCAAGGTGTCCGCGGCGCCCGCTGGCCGTCGGGTATCGCCGACGCCCACGGCTGTGATTCGGGCGACGCTCACGCCTTCCGACATAACCATCGCGCCCGCAAAGGTGAAGGCCGGAACGTACGCGCTGATCGTGCGCGATCGATCAGAGACGCGCGGGTTCTGGGTCGCCGGTGCCGGGGTCGCTCGGCGCACAACACGCCTGAGAGTCGGGACGATTCGGTGGCAGGTCACGCTCTTGCCTGGCCGGTACGCCTACGGCGCAAACGGTCGCGCAACAGGGTCGCTGCACGTCAGCCGCTGAGTCCAGATTGACAGCCGGTGCCCCGCCCGGGTATCCCGTGGGAGATGTTCGCAGGGTCAGGGAGGTCCCGAGGTCGCGTTCTCGTCATCGACGACGAGCCAGCGCTCCGGCTGCTGTGCAACGTGAACCTCACGCTCGCCGGTTTCATCGTCGACGAGGCGGAGTCGGGACGCGAAGGGGTCGCGCGTGCGCACGAACATCGCCCCGACCTGATTCTGCTCGACATGATGCTTCCCGAGTTCGATGGCCACGCCGTCGTGCACGCGTTGCGCGCCGACCCCGCGTTTGCCGATATCCCGGTTGTCTTCCTCTCTGCGCGAACCGCGCCCGAGGATATTAGGGATGCCTACAGGGAAGGCGCCGTCGACTACATCACCAAACCGTTCGATCCCGTCGACCTGGCAGAGAGAGTCGGGGATGTCCTTGAACGTGTTCGCGCTGGGGGTGCAGACGAGTTCCGCCACGCCCAACTCGCACGTCTCGGGCTGCTCTAGCCCGACCCGGCTACCCTACTGCCGTTCGACCACACCCCACGTACCCCGTAGACCGGGAGGAGGCCAAAGCCGTGACCGATGAGACAACCGATCCGATGGACGAGTTCGTAGACGACGAGACCGAGGAAGGAGGGCTCGAGGCGTACGGCTTTGAGGTCTGGAACGACTACGACCCGTCGATGCGGTGGCAGGTCGTGTTCCCGCTTTCGGAAGAGCAGGGGACGGAGGCCGGAACCATCGCGTACTACGAGTTCGAGCCGGGCCGCCATTCCGGCCTGCACTCAGATAACGCTGAAGAGCTCGTGTACGTCATCGAAGGTCAGGGCGAAGTGTTCGTGAGCGGCGTCCAGGTGAAGCTCGAGTCGGGCAACTTCACGTTCTTCAAGCGTGGCGTGCAGCACGACATCTACGCCTATGGCGCGACGACGTTGCGTCTGATGTCGTTCTTCCCGACGAACGTCGTCGAGAGCACGTTCAACATGACGGTGTTCCCGATGGGTGGAAACCTGATCACGTCGAAGGTGCCCGCCCGTGCTCCGGAGCCGGTGATCACTGAGATGGATCCGAACGACATGCCCGACGAGATCCTCCGGTTCTTCAGCGAGGGCGAGGCAGTTGTGCTCAATCCCGAGAACGCAGCCGACGCTGACGAGTGACCCTCGCTCGTGCGGCGAGCGGTGATGAGTGCGGGCGAGAGGGGTCGAACCTCCAAGAGCCGAAGCTCACCGGGACCTAAACCCGGCGCGTCTGCCAATTCCGCCACGCCCGCAGCGTGCTGAAAGGGTAACCCGCTCGCCTACGCGAGGAAGTCGACGTACGCCTCGGCCGGCTCACGCGGCTTCGGTGCCGGATCGCTCACCGGGCGGCCGAGGTGAATCAGCCCGACGAACTGCTCGTCGTCCTCGATACCGACAGCCGCACGACCTTCGGGCATCTGCAAGACCTTGGGCGTGCGCCAGTACGACGCAAGGCCTCGGGCGTGGGCACCGAGCAGCACCGCGTAGACGGCGCAGCACGCGGCCTGTACGTCTTCGGCGTCTTGGTGAGCGTCGCCTGTGAGCTTCGCGGTCGCGACGATCAACGTCGGTGCGCGCCCGAGCTTCTGTTCCTCACCCTCGCGTCCAGCCGCGGCAAGGCGCTTGAATGTCTCGGGGCCGATCACACGGAACCGCCACGGCTGCGTCAGATGGT
This sequence comes from uncultured Actinomycetes bacterium, assembly GCA_903915545.1. Classification (GTDB taxonomy): domain Bacteria; phylum Actinomycetota; class Thermoleophilia; order Gaiellales; family Gaiellaceae; genus PALSA-600. Next base: position 2,605 of record CAIWTI010000297.1, read on the forward strand.
GGTTTGGCGCCCACCGAGCGAGCTCAAGCAGCTCCTCCACGACTTCGCGCGGAACCGGATCAGGCTCGTACGCCTTGTGCGTTCTGCGCGTCCGAATCGCTGTTTCAACGTCCATAGGTCAGGCACCGTAGCGCGAACCATGCACACCCCCGATGCACCAGCCCTATCGACTCTGATTCAATGGCCCTCCGATGGAGACGAAAGTCGAGCAACTTGACGGCGGACGGGTTCGCCTCACCGTAGGGGTCCCCGCCCACGACGTGGCGCATGCCGTGTCGCATGCCACACACGACCTTGCCGAGTCCGTGAAGATCCCGGGCTTCCGCAAGGGCAAAGTTCCAATGCCGGTGCTCGTGTCGAAGATCGGCAAGGAGCGCATCTACTCCGAGGCGATCGACACGCACCTGACGAGCTGGTTCTGGTCGGCTGCGAACACCGCCCGGCTCCGCCCGGCCGTGTTTCCGAAGTTCGACTTCGAACTGCCGACGACCGACACCGACGAGTGGGAGTTCAGCGCCGAGTTCGATGTGCAGCCGCTGCCGACACCTGCCGATTGGACGAAGCTCGAAGTGCCGAAGCTCGACGTCGCAGTTCCGGACAGCGTGGTCTCGACCAATCTCGAGATCCTGCAGCGCGGCTACGCCGAGCTCGTTCCGGTCGAAGGTCGTATCGCGAAGTTCGGTGACGTCACGGTCGTCGACATCGTCGCGCCGGAAGGTGCGGCGCAGCGCGGCCTCGTTGTTGAGCTGGGCTCCGACCGTCTGATCGAAGAGATTGAAAACGGCATTCGCGACCTTGCGGTTGGCGAGAGCCACGATGTCACCTACGAGATCGCTGACGGCACCAAGCGCCTCGCGACGGTCACGCTCACTGCTCTGTACGAGAAGGTGCTGCCGCCGCTCGACGACGACTTCGCAAAGGCGGTCTCCGAGTTCGACAGCTTTGACACGCTCAAGGGCGACATCACCGGGTCGCTCCAGTCCGACGTGAACGCCGAGATCGAGGATCGCTTCCGCGCCGCCGCGATCGACGCGCTCGTCAAGGCGAGCGACGTCGAGGCATCACCGCTCGTCGTTGATGTGCGCTTCCGTGACCTGTGGAACAACTTCCTTGAATCGATCCAGTCGCGCGGCATCGATCCCGCCCAGTACCTGAGCATGTCGGGCGTCACCCCGGAAGATCTCGAGCGTCGGCTCCGTGCCGAAGCGACGATCTCCGTTGGTCGCGAACTCGTGATCGAGGCGGTTGCCGACAAGCTCGGTATCGCAGTTTCCGAAGAAGATCTGCGCGCTGAACTTAAGGAACAGGGCGAATCGGACGAAGACATTGAGGACTTCATCGCCAACCGCGACTCGAGCGCGGCCCGCGAGCACCTTCGCTTCAGGCGCGCTGTTGAACGGATCGCGTCCGAGGTGAAGCCGATTGCTCCCGAGCTCGCCGAAGCGCGCGAAAGCATCTGGACGCCCGAGAAAGAGCAGGAGCAGAAGGGCGCCGAGACGAAGTTGTGGACCCCAGGCAGTTAGAAGAGGAGTGAGGAAGCAATGAGCCCGTTGGTACCGATGGTTGTAGAGCAGACTTCGCGCGGCGAGCGCGCCTTCGACATCTACTCGCGTCTCCTCGCCGAGCGCATCGTGTTCTTGGGCACCCCGGTCGACGATCAGATCGCCAACCTGGTTATCGCTCAGCTGCTCCACCTCGAGTCCGATGATCCGGACAAGGACATCTTCCTCTACATCAACTCGCCGGGCGGCTCGGTGTACGCCGGCCTCGCGATCTACGACACCATGCAGTTCATCAAGCCGGACGTGCAGACGATCTGCGTCGGCATCGCGATGAGCATGGGATCGCTCCTCCTCGCAGGTGGCGCCAAAGGAAAGCGCATGGCGCTGCCGAATTCGCGAATCCTGATCCATCAGGTGTCCGGCGGGTTCCAGGGCCAGGGCACCGACATTGAAATTCAGGCTCGCGAGGTGATCGGCCTCAAGCGTCGCCTGGAAGAGATCTACTCGCTCCACACCGGCAAGCCACCCGAGGACATCTCTCGCGACATGGAACGTGACTTCTTCATGAGCCCCGTAGACGCAGCCGAGTACGGAATCATCGACTCGGTGCTGTCGCATCGCGACAACGTGAAAACGGAGGGTGCCGCCTAGCGGTCAGTCCCGCAGGCGAGCAGCACACGGATGGCGCGCGCGAGCGACGGGGGTAACGAGCAGCTTCTCTGCAGCTTCTGCGGAAAGTCGCAGCGCCAGGTCAAGAAGCTCATCGCCGGTCCCGGCGTCTACATCTGTGACGAGTGCATCGATCTCTGCAACGAGATCATCGACGAGGAGCTCACCACCCCGTCGACACTTGACCTTGAGAACCTGCCGCGCCCGATGGAGATCTACTCGGCGCTGAACGACTTCGTCGTGTCGCAGGAAGAGGCGAAGCGCACACTCTCGGTGGCGGTCTACAACCACTACAAGCGTGTGCAGATGGGCTCCGAGGACGGCGCCGTCGAGCTGCAGAAGTCGAACATCCTGCTGCTCGGCCCAACGGGATGTGGCAAGACCCACCTCGCACAGACGCTCGCCCGGATCCTGAACGTTCCGTTCGCGATCGCCGATGCCACCGCGCTCACCGAGGCTGGGTACGTCGGTGAAGACGTCGAGAACATCCTGCTCAAGCTGATCCAGGCCGCCGACTTCGACATCAAGAAGGCCGAGACCGGGATCATCTACATCGACGAGGTCGACAAGATCGCACGCAAGGCGGACAACCCGTCGATCACGCGTGATGTGTCGGGCGAGGGTGTGCAGCAGGCGCTGCTGAAGATTCTTGAAGGCACGGTCGCATCGGTGCCGCCGCAGGGTGGCCGCAAGCATCCGCACCAGGAGTTCCTGTCGATCGACACGACGAACATCCTGTTCATCTGCGGTGGCGCGTTCGCCGGTCTCGACAAGATCGTCGCGAAGCGCATGGGCAAGAACGCCGTTGGCTTCGGTCGCGAGATTTCGCAGAAGCGCGATTCCGAGAGCGCCGAGTTGCTCGGCGACGTGATGCCGGAGGATCTGAGCAATTTCGGCCTGATCCCCGAGTTCATCGGCCGCCTCCCAGTCGTCAGCGCGGTGCATCAGCTCCGCCGCGACGACCTCGTCCAGATTCTCACCGAGCCGCGCAACGCGCTCGTGAAGCAGTACCAGCGCTTCTTCAATTACGACTCAATCGACCTCGTGTTCACCGACGACGCTCTGTCGGCAATCGCCGAGAAGGCGCTGACGCGTGAGACGGGTGCTCGTGGCCTCCGCTCGATCATCGAGAACGCGCTGCTCGACGTGATGTTTGAGCTTCCGTCACGCAAGGACGTCTCCAAGTGTGTGATCACGAAAGAGACGATTGATCGCGGCTTGAAGCCGACGCTCGTGACCTCGGCCGGTGCGGACACTGAACCGCCCGTCGAGTTCGCCGAAGAGTCCGCCTAACTCGCATGCCTCGCGTCGCGCTTGTGACCGGCGCGGCCGGTGGCATCGGCTCGGCGATCGTTGAGCGGCTTGAGGCGGACGGCTGGTTGGTGCACGGCGTTGACGTTGCTGACGCTGACCTGACAACACCCGCGGGCAACCGTGCAGTTGTCGACGCGGCGATTGCACGCTTCGGCCAGCTCGATGCGGTCGTCGCCAACGCAGGCTTCCAACACGTCTCGCCGATCCGGGACTTCCCAGAGGAGAAGTGGGACGCCCTGATCGCGCTGCTGCTCACGAGCCCGTTTCTGCTCGCTAAGTACGCGTGGGATGCGCTCGCCGAGTCGGGTGACGGCCGGTTCTGTGCGATCTCGTCGGTGCACGGAATCGTTGCTTCACCGTTCAAGTCGGGCTACACCTCGGCCAAGCACGGAGTGATCGGCTTGGTGAAGACGATTGCGCTTGAAGGTGCGGATGTCGGCATCAGCGCGAGCGCGATCTGCCCGGGCTACGTCCGAACGCCACTTGCCGAGGCGCAGGTTGCCGATCAGGCTCGCGTACACGGCATTCCGCCCGAGCGTGTCGAGGAAGAGGTCTTTCTCGCGGCGCAGCCGGTGAAGCGAATGCTTGAGCCAAGCGAGGTGGCTGGGGCGGTCGCGTTCTGTCTCTCGCCCGCGGGCAAGGGACTCACAGGCAGCCCGCTCGTCCTCGATAACGGTTGGTCGGCGCGCTAACGCGCGCGGACGCCCGGCCTCGCCGATTACGATGGCGCTCCGATGATGGAGTCGCATTACGACCCGCGCGAGGTTGAAGCTCGCTGGCAGGAGACCTGGGAACAGGAGGGTCTCTACAGGGCCAGTCCCGACCCGTCTCGTCCGTCGTACGTGATCGCGGTTCCGCCGCCGAACGTGACGGGCGCGCTCCACATGGGGCATGCCTTGAACGGGACGATTCAAGATTCGCTCGTGCGCTGGCACCGGATGCGTGGCTTCAACGCCCTATGGCAGCCGGGCTACGACCACGCGGGCATCGCGACGCAGGCAGTTGTCGAGAAGCAGCTGCGCGCGCGCGGGCAGACACGCCACGAGCTCGGCCGCGAAGCCTTTGTCGCCGAGGTGTGGGAGTGGCTCGAGAAGACGGGGATGACGATCATGGGGCAGTTCCGCCGCTTGGGCGCATCGCTCGACTACTCGCGCCAACGGTTCACGATGGATGAGGGCTACTCGCGCGCGGTGCTCGAGTTTTTCGTGCACCTGAACGACCGCGGGTTCGTCTATCGCGACAACCGGATCGTCAACTGGTGCTGGGAATGCGAGACGGCGATCTCGGACCTTGAGGTGATCCACTCCGATGTCGATGACGCCCTCACCTACGTCCGGTATCCGCTCGCAGATGGCGATGGTCACATCACGATCGCGACCGTTCGCCCGGCAACGATCCTCGCCGACGTTGCGGTGGCGGTGCACCCCGACGATCCGCGCTACAAGCAGTTCATCGGCAAGGACGTGATCGTCCCGGTCGTTGGCCGGCGTGTGCCGGTGATCGCCGACGAGGCTGTTGAGCCTGACTTCGGCACGGGCGCACTCAAGATCACGCCGGGGCACGACCCTGTCGACTTCGAGGTTGGCCGTCGCCACGGGCTCGCTGAGCTCACGGTGATCGGTTTCGACGGCCGCATGAACGCCGACGCGGGCGATCTCGCGGGACTGACTGAGGAAGAGGCTGCCGAGCGCGTCGTCGCCTGGCTCAAGGAGCACGACCAGCTCGACAAGCGCGAGAGCTATCGCCACGCCGTTGGCCATTGCGAGCGGTCGGGTACGCGGATTCAGCCGCTCGTGTCGCTCCAGTGGTGGGTCAAGATGGACGAGCTCGCAGCGCCTGCCGCCGAAGCGATCCGTTCCGGCCGGGTGAAGTTCCATCCACCGGTGCATGGCCGTGTCGCGCTCGATTGGCTCGAGGCGATCCGCCCGTGGAACGTGTCACGTCAGCTTTGGTGGGGGCATCAGCTGCCGGTTTGGTACTGCCCCGACGGCCACCACACGATCGCGCGCAGCACGCCTGACGCCTGTGGTGACTGCGGCTCGACCGAACTGACACGCGACCCTGACGTGCTCGACACCTGGTTCTCGTCGGCCCTCTGGCCCTTCGCGACCCTCGGCTGGCCCGACAAGACCGATGACTTGGACGCGTTCTACCCGGGTGATGTCAACTCGACGGCGCGCGAGATCATCTTCCTCTGGGTTAACCGCATGCTGATGGCCGGGATCGAGCTGATGGGTGAGATCCCATTCCACGACGTGATCATCCACTCGACCGTGCTTGCCCCCGATGGGCGGCGTATGTCGAAGAGCCTCGGAACCGGGATCGATCCGCTTGAGCTGATCGACGCGCATGGGGCCGACGCAACGCGGTACGGGCTGCTGAAGATGACCTCGACGCAGGATGTGCGCTTCTCGGCCGGGGCGATCGAGGAAGGACGTCGACTCGCGAACAAGCTCTGGAACGTCTCGCGGCTGATTCTCCAGAACGCCGAGGGCGCAACGCCCAAGCTCGACCCGACCTCGCTCGAAGAGCGGTGGATCCTTGCGCGCATCGACGCGACGCGCGCGGAGGTTGAGGCTGCGCTGACCGACTACGAGTTCGCTGCTGGAGCATCGAGCCTCTACCACCTCGTGTTCGACGACTTCTGCGACTGGTTTGCCGAGGCCGCCAAGCCACGCCTGTACGAGCGCGATCCGGCGCTCCTCGGCACGGCCCTCGCCGCACTCGAGCGGCTGCTCGTGTTGTTGCACCCGGTGATGCCACATGTCACCGAGGAGATCTGGGGGCAGTTCCATGACGATCGTCTGATCGCGGCGCATTGGCCCGACGCCGACGATCGTTTCGTCGCGGACGCTGAAGCCCTCAGCCGTGTGCAGGATGCCGCCACGACCTTCCGTCGCAGTGCGGTGCTCGTGCCGCTTGAGGGCGACGAGAAGCGCATCTTTGATGCCGTCGTTCGCCCGGAACGCGTCAAGAGCTCGGGCGATGTCGAGGCCGAGCGCACCCGGCTGCGGAAAGAGATCGGTCGGTCGGAGGGCATGCTCGCCAACGAGAAGTTCATCGGCAAAGCGCCTGCCGACGTGGTCGACGCCGAGCGGGAGAAGCTCGACCGCTACCGGCGCGAACTCGAAGCGCTGGGTTAGCCGGTGGCCGGGTGACGGCCACGCCGCATACCGACTGGCTGGCAGCGCTCTCGCCATGGCCGAAAGAGTTTGGGCTCGGGCGGATGCAGCGGCTGCTTACCGAGCTCGGCGATCCGCAGCGGACATTCAGGGCGATCCACGTCGTCGGCACAAACGGCAAGACGTCGACGACACGAATGGCAGCGGCATTGCTGCGTGCGGAGGGACTTCGTGTGGGTTCGTACGTGTCGCCGCACGTGACGAGTTGGGGCGAGCGCATCCAGGTTGACGGCTCCGACTGCGACTTCGAGGCGGCGGTTGGTCGAGTTCGGCCGTTTGCCGACGGCGTGCCGCAGTTCGAGGTACTCACTGCCGCGGCATTCGCGGAGTTCGCGGCCCGCGGCGTTGAGGTTGCCGTTGTTGAGGCCGGACTCGGCGGACGCCTCGATGCGACAAACGTGCTGGATGCGCGCGTCGTCGTGCTGACGAACGTTGCGCTCGAACACACGGAGATCCTCGGCGACACACGTGAGGCGATCGCGGCCGAGAAGCTCGCGGTGATCGCGCCCGGAGCCCACGTGGTGCTCGGTGAGCAGGAGTGGGAGGCTGCGGCGCGTGCTGCAGGGGCGGCAGCGGTACGCGTCGAGACGGGCGGAAAC
>CAIWTI010000298.1 GCA_903915545.1 uncultured Actinomycetes bacterium
CCGGCTCTGGGTCGCGCGACCACAGTGAGTACTCGGTCTGCAGCGCGGTAATCGGATGCACGGCGTGCGCGCGGCGGATCGTTGCGGGTGCCGCCTCGGAGAGACCGAGATAGCGCACTTTGCCCTCAGCCACGAGTTCGGCCATAGCTCCGACCGTCTCTTCGATCGGCGTGTTCGGATCGACGCGATGTTGGTAGTAGAGATCGATCACATCGATCCCGAGACGCTGCAACGACGCCTCACAGGCGCTCTTGACGTACTCGGGGCGCCCGTTGATGCCGATCCACGAGCCGTCGTCGTTTCGCTGGTTTCCAAACTTCGTGGCGATCACGACCTGGTCGCGCTTGCCGGCGAGTGCTGCGCCCACAAGCCGCTCGTTCGTGAACGGCCCGTACATGTCAGCCGTATCGAAGAACGTCACGCCCAGTTCGAGCGCGCGGTGAATCGTTGCGGTCGCCTCAGTGTCATTCAGAGTTCCGTAGAACTCTGACATTCCCATGCACCCGAGCCCCTGCGCGGAGACTTCGAGGCCCTGTGTTCCAAGCAGTCTGTTTTCCATCGCTCAACAATGCCTGCTACGCAACGGTCGCCGCCCCAGTCGCTCGGCAAGTGCCCGACTGTTGCGTATGATCACCACGTAGCCGGGGAGCCCCAGACGAGGGGCTGAGACAACGCTTCCTTGCGTGTACCCGTTGAACCTGATTCGGGTCATGCCGACGAAGGGAGCGTTCCTTGCTTCACCAAGCACAAGCCGTTCGACCACCCGAGGCGCGCGTCGGTGCCGAGGTGACCGTTCGTAACCTCACGCGCCTGTACGGCGACCAGCCCGTACTCGACAACATCTCGTTCTCGGTGCGCGATGGCGAACGCGTCGGCGTCGTTGGTCGCAGCGGTATCGGCAAATCGACCCTGCTCGCGGTTATCGCAGGGCTTGATGAGCCGAGTAGCGGCAGCGTGGCGATCGGCAGCGAGACGACTGCTGAGGCGCGCCTCGCACGCTGTGTCTTGATGCCGCAAGCCGATTGCCTCTTCCCCTGGCGAACAGCGGTCGGCAACGCCGCGTTGGCGCTTGAGAACCAAGGTGTTCCGGCGTCGCAGGCGCAGGCCGAAGCGAGCCGTCTCTTCACACGCCTCGGCCTCGACGGGATGCAGCGACTTCGGCCATACGAACTCTCGGGCGGCATGCGTCAGCGCGTGGCGTTCGCGCGCACCGTCCTTGCCCGGAAGCCGGTGCTGCTCCTCGACGAACCGTTCGGCGCGCTCGACACGATCACGCGCTACGAGCTGCAGGACTGGCTCCACGGCTACCTCAGCGACGAGTCGGCGACCGTCCTGCTCGTTACGCACGACATCGAGGAGGCGCTCGTCCTGTGCGACCGTGTCCTCGCGTTCACGACGAGCGGAGAGATCGTCGAGGTCGCCGGGTTTGGCGCCGAACACGCTAGGCGACCTGAGCTTGTCACCGACCCGGCATTCCTTACCCAACGCGCCCACATCCTGGAGCAGCTCTCGTGAGCGTGCGTGCCTCAACACGCAGGTACGGGATGCCCCTCGTCGTTGCGCTCTGTCTGATCGGCATCTGGCAGGCGATCGTGAGCATCAATCACACGCCCGGCTACCTCTTCCCCTCCCCCGGCGCCGTATGGGATGCGGTCATCCATCAGCGCGCACTGCGCTCGGCCAGCCTCGTAACGGGGCGTGAGATTCTGCTCGGCTATCTCGTCGCTGTCGTTGTGGGCGTCGCATTCGCGGTGGCCATGCACGGCTCACGCATCTGCCGACAGGCGCTGTACCCGCTGCTCGTCTTCTCGCAGACGGTGCCCACCGTCCTGCTCGCCCCCATCCTCGTTGTGGCATTCGGGTTCGGCCTGACGCCCAAGCTCGTTGTGATCGCAGTCGTCTGCTTCTTCCCAATCGTGGTGAACACCTACGACGGGCTGAGATCGACCGACGCCGATCTCGCCC
>CAIWTI010000299.1 GCA_903915545.1 uncultured Actinomycetes bacterium
GGCGATGCGCGGCTGGCCTTCGTCGATCTCCCACGGATGCAGATAGAAGACGAACGGCAGTTTTTCCTGCTCGTTGACCTGTCGCAGTCCCGTGCGGGTGACCCAGTACGGAAGCAGCCGGAAATACCCGCCTCCCGCGACCGGCACCCGCATACCAAACAACTTCGCCGTGGTCAGCGGAAACTCCACCAAGCGCTCGCCCTTCGGTGTCACGATGACCCCGGGACTGCGGGCCGCGTCCGGCATGCCGTAACGATCGTGGCGAATGGGAAAGATGCTCGAATCGTACTCAAAACCGGCGTCCGCAAGCACATCCAGCGCCCACACGGAGTCCGGGCGTATCGAATAGCTCGCCGCCCGATAGCCGCGTACGGCCCGCCCGGTCAGATCCTCAAGCAGGGCTTTCGACTCGATCGTCTCAGCCCGGAACTGCGCCGGCGTCTGGCGGTAGACCAGCTCGTGGCTCATGCCATGCGAGGCGATTTCGTGACCGAGGGCCTGGATCTCGCGAACGAGGCTGGGGCGGCGCTTTGCGACCCAGCCAAGCACGAAGAAGGTCGCGACGACACCGCGCTGCTCGAACAGCCGAAGCAGGCGGCGGGTGTTTTCTTCGACCCGTAACTCGCGGGCATCCCACGTCGAACGGGGGATCGTGTTCGCGAAGGCAGAGACGTGGAAGTAATCTTCCACATCAACGGTCATTGCGTTCAGCACTGGCAAATTCCTACGCCCCTATACCCAAATCGACACGAGGGTCCGACGACCACCTCAGGGCGTCTTCAGAGGCCGGTCGCCATAGGCCCCGTAGCTGCCGTAGCTGCCGTACCCGTAATAGTTACTGTCGCCGCCACGTCCGTCGACCTGATTCAACACGAGGCTCACTCGCTCGGTATCCCCAAGGAGCCCGACCACGTCGATCAACGCCTGCCGGGGGGTCTCACCGGCACGAACCACGAGCACCACCTGGCCCGCGATCGCGGTCAGCTCCCGCGCTTCCGTCGTCAGCAACAACGGCGGCGAATCGAAAAGAATGATTCGGTTCGGATCTGCCGCGCGAAGCGTGGCCACCAGTTCAGCCATCCGCTCACTGGCCAGAAGCTCGGTCGCCATATCGGAGCCCGTGCCCGCGCCAAGCACCGTGAGGTTATTACGATCGGTCTCATGAATCAGGGCCTCGACGTCGAGCGCCGGATCCAGGAGCGCATCGATCAAGCCCGGTCGGTCGCGTATGCCAAGCACCGTGCTGATCTGCGGCTTTGGGATATCCGCGTCGATCAAGAGCACCGACGCATCCTTCTCGAGGGCGATACTCAGCGCAAGATTCCACGACGTAAAACTTTTACCCTCGCCCGACACCGCACTGGCCACGACCACAACGCCCAACGGGCCCGCACCATCGGTCGCGCGATCAAGCGCACGGGAGACAATCGGCCGCTTGATCCGGCGCACGTCCGCGAGCACTCCGCGCTCTTCCGATGCCGGAGGCAGAAGCCCCGCCAGACGCAAGGCATCAAGATCAAGAGTGAGGCGGGGCCGCACGACGGCCTTGGGCGCGCTCTCAATGATCTCAGGCGGATCGACCCGCGGCGTCGGCTTCGCGGCGACGACGGTCACCAAGGCCGCCGTCGCACTCGCAGTCGCAGCAACCGGCGTCTCGACAGGCGCACGACCCTGAAGTTTTTCAAGCGCACGTTCAACAATGCTCATGGGCGATCTCTGGGTCTAGATTCTGAA
>CAIWTI010000300.1 GCA_903915545.1 uncultured Actinomycetes bacterium
CAGGAGCATCAGGGCGTAGCGGCGCGGCATACAAAGGTTCTAACTGCCGCGCGGCGGCTCGCGTGAGATGAAGCGTTTGCGGGTTACCTGCGGGGCCGTCCAAGCCCGGGCGTACACTGGCCTCTCTGACTGCTTTGGAGCAGCCTCCTCTTCATCGGGCACTCGGTCTCACCGACTGGGAGTTCGCGCGTATCCAAGAGTTGCTTGGACGGATACCGAACGACTTCGAACTGGCGGTCTTCTCGCTGCTCTGGTCCGAACACTGCGGCTACAAGCACTCCGCCCCGCTCCTGCGCCGACTTCCCACTGCGGGTGAGCGCGTCCTGCAGGGCCCCGGCGAGAACGCCGGCGTGATCGACGTTGGCGGCGGCCTCGCGGTCGCCTTCAAGGTCGAATCGCACAACCACCCGTCTGCCGTTGAGCCATTCCAGGGCGCGGCCACAGGCGTGGGCGGCATCCTGCGCGACATCGTCGCAATGGGCGCCCGCCCAATCGCGCTGCTCGACGGCCTCCGCTTTGGTCAGCCCGACTGGCACTTCCAACGCGCTGTTGCAGGCATCGGCCATTACGGAAACTGCGTGGGCGTGCCGAACGTCGGCGGCGAAACGGTCTTCGACCCGGCGTACGCCAAGAATCCGCTCGTCAACGCCATGTGCATCGGTCTGCTCCCCGTCGAGCGGGTGCTCAAGGCGAAAGCGACCGGCACCGGCAACCTGCTCGTGCTCTACGGCGCAACGACCGGGCGCGACGGCATCGGCGGAGCCTCCGTGCTCGCCAGCCAGGACCTGGCCGGTTCCGACGATAAGCGGCCATCGGTGCAGATCGGTGACCCATTCCGCGGCAAGGCGCTGATCGAGGTCTCGCAAGAGCTTGTCGAGAGCGACCTCTGCCTTGGCCTCCAGGATTGCGGTGCCGCCGGGCTTGCCTCTTCGCTCGCCGAGATGGCACGCGGTGATGCAGGCGTCGACCTTCACCTCGACCGCGTTCCACTGCGCGAAGCCAACATGGAACCCTGGGAGATCATGATCTCCGAGTCGCAGGAGCGCATGGTCGCGGTCGTTGATCCCAGCCGCCTGGCCGAAGTGCAGGCCGTATGTGAACGCTGGGAGCTTCCCTGCACCGTGATCGGCGAGGTTGCAAACCATGGCGAGCTTCGCTGCTACTTCGGCGGCGAGATCGTCGGGCAGATTCCGGCGGAGCTGCTCACCGACGAGTGCCCGCGGTACGAGCTTCCGCAAGAGGAGCGGCCGACCACGAACACCTCGATGGAGTCCGTAAATGCCGAGCCGAAGGAATGGATCTTCCGCCAGTACGACCAGCTTGTCGGCTCGCGCACCGTCCGCCGCCCCGGTCTCGACGGCGCCGTTTTGCGTCTCGACGGCGTCCGCGGAATCGCCGTCTCACTCGACGGCCCGCCAATTGGCGAACGCGACCCGTTCCGCGCCGGGTGGGCGGCCACGATGGAAGCCGCGATGAACGTCGCCTGCGCGGGTGGCGAGCCCGCCGCACTCACCGACGGTCTGAACTACGGCAACCCCGAGCGTCCCGAGATCGCCTGGGAGATCGCTCGCGGCATCGACGGCATCGCGGCCGCCGCCAACGAACTTGGCATCCCCGTCGTCTCAGGAAACGTGTCGCTCTACAACGAGACCGGCGGGACGCCAATCCCGCCCACGCCCTTTGTCGGCTGCGTTGGCCTCGTGCCCGACGTCACGCGCGTCCCTGGCCGCTGGCGAGCTGGCGACGCCGTCGTGTTGCTTCGCGGCGAAGGCGCCGAGCTCGTGAAGTTCATCTGGCAGAACGCACCACAGTTCTCGCTCGCCCACGACGTCTCAAAGGGCAGCGTTGAGCTGGCACTGCACGAGGCGGCCGAGTGGAGCGGGCTCGCAGGCCCGACGGCCCATGGCACGAGCGGCCCTGGTGTAATCGTCGCGCTCGCGCCCACCGACGTCGCCACGCTTGCGTGGCCCGACCTAATCCAACTCGGAACCGTCTAGCGATGTGCGGCATCTTCGGCATCTACGCGCCCGGCCGTGACGTGGCCCGGATCACCTACTTCGGCCTGCACGCACTGCAGCACCGCGGCCAGGAATCGGCCGGTATCGCCGTCTCCGACAACGGTCGCCTGACGGCGCTCCGCGACCTCGGCCTCGTCACGCAGGTCTTCGACGAGGCAAAGCTGAGCGGCCTGCACGGCACGTTCGCGATCGGTCACACGCGCTACTCGACCACCGGCCGCAACGCCTGGGCGAACGCCCAACCGCTGCTGCATCACGGCAAGGCGCGCACCGTTGCACTCGGGCACAACGGCAACCTCGTCAATGCTGCTGAACTGCGCGCCGAACTCGGGATCCCCATGTCGTCGACCTCCGACAGCGAAGTGATCGCCGCGATGATCGCGAACGATGAGGGCACACTCGTCGAGGCGCTCACCCACGCGATGAACAAGATCGACGGAGCCGCCTCTGTGGTTGGCATCGCCGAAGGGAAGCTCTTTGCCTTCCGCGACCGCCACGGCTTCCGCCCGCTCGTCCTCGGCTACGTCGGCCTCGACCCCGTTGTTGCATCAGAGACCTGCGCCCTCGACCTTGTTGGCGCGCGGTTTGAGCGCGAGATCAGCCCAGGTGAGCTGATCGTCCTCGACGAGAACGGCATCGAGTCAGCCCAGGTTGGCGGCCGCCCCGATCCGGCCCTCTGCATCTTCGAATACTTCTACCTTGCCCGTCCCGACACACGCCTTGAGGGCGTTGAGGTGCACGGTGCGCGCGTTCAGATGGGAGTCACCCTGGCGCAAGAGGCGCCCGCCGTGGCCGACCTCGTGCTGCCGATTCCCGACTCGGGCACGCCTGCCGCAATCGGCTTCTCGCGCGAGAGCGGCATCCCGTTCAGCGAAGGCCTGATCAAGAACCGTTACGTCCACCGCACGTTCATCCAGCCCGACCAGGCGATGCGCGAGCAGGGCATTCGCATGAAGTTCAACCCGCTCGACGAGGTTGCCGGCAAGCGCCTGGTGATCGTCGACGACTCGATCGTGCGCGGCTCAACCACGCGGCAGATCGTCCAGATGCTGTTCGACTCAGGCGCCGCCGAGGTGCACGTCCGCATCTCGTCACCACCCGTCATCTCACCGTGCTTCTACGGAATCGACCTTGCCACCGAGAGCGAGATGATTGCGGCGCAGACCGACGTCGAAGGTGTTCGGCTCGCGATCGGTGCGACGTCGCTTGCCTACCTCTCGCTCGAAGGCCTGCAGGCTGCCACCCACCGCCCTGCCTCGGCACTCTGCCGTGCCTGCCTCACACGTGAGTACCCCACGGCGCGTCCCGACGACGCCGCCAAGCACCGCTTCGAACCCGCCAGCGTCTAAGCAGACGTACCGGCGCTAGGGCCGCGCTCGAGGAGCTCCTTGCCGCGGCCAAAGCGCACCGCACGCTTGGCCTGTACCGGATCGAACCCACGCTCCAGGAGCTGCTGACGTAGCTCACCCTCGGTTGCCATCCGCAGAAACAGGATGACGAGGGCGCCGAGCGTGACAAATCCGCCCTCCGCCATCATCACGACGCCGGCGAAGTTCTGGTCGCGGATCGCGGTGATTCCCCACTTCGGGTTCGCCCGCTCGTACCAGGGGTAGAAGACCGTCCCCGACCAGACGAAGATGTTGCCGAGCACCGTCTCGAGCAGGCGCACAACGGCCACGTAGCCGAGCTTCGCTCCTGTCCCAAACCACTCGGGTGCGGGCAGCGTCTCCAAGACGGGCGCCCACATCAGGCCACCGAAGGTGAAGAACATCATGTGCTCAAGCGCATGAATTGGCGTGTGGTGGAGCGCCGCCTCGTAGAGGTACGGGACGTGCCATACGTACATGTCGAGTGCCCACAGCGGCAGCGCAACAAAGGGATGCGCCAGCACGCGCAGGCGATCGAAGAAGCGGATGGCGAGCACCGGGCGCAGCACCGGCCCCGTGAGTCCCAGCACGAAGCAGAGGGGAGCGAGATCCCCGAGCAACACGTGCTGGGTCATGTGGAAGAAGAAGAGGTCTTCCTCGCCCAGCGCGTCGATCGGCGAGTTGAGCGCGAGGACAACGAGTCCGATGCCCGTCCAAAACATGCCGACCCGCCAGCCCGGCACAGGCGTGCCCTTCGCGGCCAGTGTCCGCACGCGCCGCGTGTAGAGAAAGCACGCGAGGATTGTGGGGATGAGCTGCAGCGGCTCAAGGTTCCAGCTCGTCAAGAGGTTCGCGCCGACCACAGGTCAAGTGTGGCGCACGCCGCCCTGCATCGCGAGCCGAACGGCTGCTGCGACCTCCTTCCGCAGCCGACCGTAGACTCTTTCATCTGGACGGAGACGCCCTCACCTACGCGGATGCCGGAGTGTCACTCTCGGTCGCCGATGCGGTTGTGGGCCGTCTGCGCGCCGCGGTCGAATCGACGGGCGCCACCGGATTTGGCGCGTTTGCGGGCCTCCACCCGCTCGATGAGCACCGTCTGCTTGCCGCCTCGACCGACGGCGTCGGCACCAAGCTGATGCTCGCGCGCAAGCGGGGTCGGCTGCGCGACTGTGGAGCCGACCTTGCCGCGCACTGCATCAACGACGTCGCGACGACAGGCGCCGATCCGCTGATGCTGCTCGACTACGTCGCGGCGAACACGATCGACCTCGCCGAAGTCGCCGACCTCGTCGACGGGGCTGCCGAGGTGTGTCGCGCAGCTGGCGTGGCGCTTGTTGGCGGCGAGACCGCAGAGCTCCCAGGCACCTACCGGGAGGGCGAGCTCGACTTCGCAGGCACATGCGTGGGCATCGTCGATCGCGACAAGCTGATCGACGGTTCAACCGTCGTCCCCGGCGACCTCGTCCTTGGCTTCCCCTCGGCTGGCATCCACGCAAACGGCTTCACGCTGGCGCGCAAGGTGCTCGAGACTGAGGACTACGACGGCCCCGACCTACTCGCACCCACCCGCCTCTACCTCGATGTCGCCCGGTCACTCCGCGGGCGCGCCAAGGCGTTTGCGCACATCACCGGTGGCGGCATTCCCGGCAACCTGCCGCGCGTCCTTCCCGCCGGCTGCACTCCCGAGATCGCCTGGAACTCATGGGAGCGCCTGCCCGTGTTCGACTGGCTTGGCCGCCACGTCGCCGAGGACGAGATGCGCCGCGTGTTCAACCTCGGAATCGGCTGGTGCGCGGTCGTGGCCGAAGCGCAGCCGGGCGAAATCGTGATCGGGCGGATCGTGTGATCGGCGTCCTCGTCTCGGGCAACGGCACGAACCTGCAGGCACTGATCGACGCTGGATTGCCAATCTCGGGTGTTGCGGCAAACCGCAAAGATGCCTTCGCTCTGCAGCGAGCACGGGAAGCCGGAATCCCGGTTGCAGTGTTCGGCCTCGACTGTCACGCCTCACGCGAGGAGCGCGACCGCATGATGGCGACCTGGCTTGAGGAACACGGCGTCGAGATCGTCGTGCTCGCCGGCTACATGCACCTCGTTACTCGACCGTTTCTCGTGCGCTTCCCAAACCGCGTCGTCAACGTCCACCCTTCGCTGCTCCCCGCATTCCCTGGGCTGCACGCGATCGAGCAGGCAATCGATGCGGGAGTCGACGTGACAGGCGTCACCGTGCACCTCGTCGATGAAGGTCTCGACACAGGGCCCGTGTTGCGTCAGGAGACCGTTGCCGTTGCCCCGGTTGAGACACTGGAAGAACGGATCCACGCGGTTGAGCATCGCCTGCTCCCCGAGGTCGTTCGCTCGCTGATCGATGAGACCGCCACGTTTGCCACCACCACTTCGAAGGAGATCTCGTGAGAGCACTCGTCTCGGTCTGGGACAAGACCGGCCTTGAACCATTTGCCCGCGGCCTCGTCGAGCTTGGCTTCGAGATCGTCTCCTCTGGCGGCACGGCGTCGTTCCTTGCCGAACACGGGTTGCCCGTCACAAAGGTCGAGGACGTCACGCAGGCGCCAGAGATGCTCGGCGGCCGCGTCAAGACGCTCCACCCCCGCATCCACGCGGGCATCCTCGGCCGCCCTACGCTCCCAGACGACCAGGCCGCCCTCACCGAGCACGGCATCGAGCCGTTCCAGGTCGTGTGCGTGAACCTCTATCCCTTCTCGTCGGTCAGCGGTAAGCAGGACACGACCGACGCGCAGGCGATCGAGCTGATCGACGTTGGCGGCCCGTCGATGCTGCGCGGTGCCGCGAAGAACTTCGCGCACGTCGCGGCGGTGTGCGACCCCACGCAGTACGACGGCGTGCTCGCCGAGTTGCGCGAACACGGGGCAGTATCGCTCGAAACACGCCGCGCGCTTGCGACCGATGCGTTTGCGACAACGGCGGCCTACGACGCGACGATCGCCAACTGGTTTGGCACCGCCGAGCGCTTCCCGGAGCAGCTCAACCTCTCGTTCCAGAAGGTCGCCGACCTCTCGTACGGCGAGAACCCGCATCAGGACGCCGCCTATTACCGTGAGCTTGGTGCGCGGCGGCACCTGCTGTCACGCGTCGAGCAGCTCGGCGGCAAGGAGCTGTCGTACAACAACCTGGCGGACCTTGAGGGCGCTCGCCGCGTGGCACGCGAGTTCACCGAACCAGCCGCGGTGATCGTCAAGCACGCAAACCCGTGCGGTGTTGCCGTTGGCGCGACGATCGAGGAGGCCTACGAGCGGGCGCTCGCGGGCGATCCTGTGTCGGCCTTTGGCTGTGTGATGATCCTCAACCGGCCAGTCACCGGCACGTTCGGAGCACGGCTCGCCGAGCATTTCATCGAGGTGTTGCTCGCACCGGCCTACGACGACGAATCACTCGCTGCGCTGCAGACCAAGGCAGCGCTGCGGATCTTGCGCGACGACGAGCGCCGCAGCGACACCCCGGGCGAACTCGACTTCAAGCGTGTCCTTGGCGGCATCCTCGTGCAGGATCGCGACGCTGCGACTGAGGAGCGCGACACGATGGAGCTCGCCACCGGCGCGATCGACGAGAAGTCTTGGGACGACCTGCTCTTTGCCTGGCGCGTGTGTAAGCACGTCAGCTCGAATGCGATCGTGCTCGTCAAGGATCTGCAGACGATCGGTATTGGTGCTGGCCAGATGAGCCGTGTCGATGCGGTGCGCATTGCCATCGAGAAGGCACGCGAGCACGGCCATGATGTTGCGGGCTCGGTGCTCGCCAGCGACGCGTTCTTCCCGTTCGCCGACGGACCCCAACTCGCGCTCGATGCGGGCGTTACCGCCGTGATCCAGCCGGGTGGCTCGAAGCGCGACGACGAAGTGACCACGGTGGTCAAGGCGGCGGGCGCGGCGATGGTGCTCACCGGCCGCCGCCATTTCCGCCACTAACGGCAGAGAACGGCGAAGCGTCTACCCTTCGGGGGCAATGGCGCGCGAATACCCCACCGTGCTCGACCTCGTCGGCGGCACGCCGATCGTTCGGCTCGACCGCATCTCCGAAGAGGTACCCGGGCAGATCCTGGCCAAGCTCGAGTTCTTGAACCCTGGCGGCTCGGTGAAGGATCGCATTGGTCTCTCGATGATCGAGGCCGCTGAGCGCGACGGGAAGTTGAAGCCGGGCGGCACGATCGTCGAACCGACCTCGGGCAACACTGGCGTCGGTCTGGCGATCGCGGCAGCCAAGAAGGGCTACCGCTGCATCTTCGTGATGCCCGACAAGATGAGCCAAGAGAAGATCGCGATGCTGCGCGCCTACGGAGCCGAGGTTGTGATCACGCCAACGGCGGTCGATCACCATTCACCTGAGTCGTACTACTCGGTGTCGGATCGCCTCGCCGAAGAGATTCCGGGTGGTTTCAAGCCCGACCAGTACTCGAACGCGGCGAACCCCGAGTCGCACTACCGAACGACCGGGCCCGAGATCATGGAGCAGACCGGCGGCGAGATCGACGCGATCGTCATCTCGGTCGGCACCGGCGGCACGATCAGCGGCGTCGGCCGGTACTTCAAAGAACACAAGCCGAGCGTCCAGATCATCGGCGTCGATCCCGAGGGCTCGATCTACACCGCGAAGGACGAGAGCGAGCTGCGCCCGTACCTCGTCGAAGGAATCGGCAAGGACACCTGGCCCGAGACGATCGACTTGAACGTCGTCGACCGTTGGGTGCAGGTCTCCGATCGTGACTCGTTCCTCACCGCTCGGCGGCTCTCGCGCGAAGAGGGGATCCTCGCTGGCGGCTCGGCAGGCAGCACCGTCTGGGGCGCAATCCAAGTCGCGAAGGAGCTCGGCCCGGACGCGCGCGTGCTGACGATCATTCCCGACTCGGGCCGCTCGTACCTCTCGAAGTTCTACGACGACAACTGGCTGCTCGAATACGGGTTCCTGGAGCGCTCGGCGCCCGCCCCCACCGTCGGTCAGCTGATCAACGCGAAGTCGGGCCCTGGCGGCCTGCCGGGCCTCGTGACGATCTCGTCGCACCAGAAGGTTGGCGAGGCGATCGGGGTCATGCAGCAGTACGGCATCTCGCAGCTGCCCGTCGTGCGCAACGGCGAGGCAGCGACGCTTGCGGATGTGATCGGCTCGCTCCAGGATCGCGATCTGCTCGACCGCGTCTTCAAGAATTCGGACGCGCTGCACGAGGATGTCGCTTCGGCGATGCAGCCGCCGCTGCCGACCGTCGACATGGCTGCGTCGGTCGACGCGATCATCGCGGCGCTCACGGGCAAGACGAACGCCGTGATCGTCGGTGAGGCAGGACGGCCCGTCGGTGTCGTCACGCGCTCCGACGTGCTCGAGTACCTCGCACACGCGCGGTAATGACGACTGTCACACGCGCCGCCCTGCGGCGGTACGTCGTCGCACACCAGGGGTACACCTCGCGTGTCCGCGCCGCCAAGCCCGCAGACATTGCGCGTGAGATTGCGCGTCTTGGCGTGGTTCAGCTCGACTCAATCGCGACCGTCGATCGCGCCCACCGCATCACGCTTAGCACCCGCATCGGTGGCTACGACGAGAAGGCAGTCAGCGCGCTCCTCCAGCGCGGCGAGATCTTCGAGTACTGGGCCCACGAGGCCTGTCTGCTGCCGATCGAGGACTACCCGCTCTTCAAGCGCCGGATGGAGCACCTCGCCGACGAACACTGGTGGGGACGCAAGCGGCAGGCACGAGATGTCGAGGAGGTCGTGCTCGCACGGATCCGCGAGGAGGGCGCCCTCCCCGTGCGGGCGTTCGAGGGAAAGAGCGAGCCGATGTGGGGTTGGAAGCCCGAGAAGCGCGCGCTGGAGCAGCTCTTTGCCGCCGGCGAGCTCGCGATCGCTGGCCGGCAGGGCTTCCAGCGGCTCTACGACCTGCCCGAGCGCGTCATTCCTGCGGCGCTCCTCAACGCCCCCGCCCCGAGCGACGAGGAGTTCCATCGCGGGTACGCCCTCCGCGCCGTCCAAGGACGGGGCGCGCTCACCGAGGCGGGGATCGCCGAGCACTGCCGATTCCGTGGCGGTGCGCGCGAGGTGCGCCCTCATGTCGACGCATTGATCGCCGATGGCCTCGTGCGCCGCGTTGCGGTTGATGACGGTGGGCCGCCGGTAGTCGTTCCCGCTGACGCCGAGCTCGACGGTGCGCCAACCGGCGCTGTCCTGCTGTGCCCGTTCGACAACCTGATGTGGGATCGGCCGTTCCTCACCCGCCTCTTCGACTTCACGCACCTGATCGAGGTCTACAAACGCGAGCACGAGCGCGTCTACGGCTACTACGTCCTGCCGCTCCTCGAAGGCGACAGGTTCCTTGGGCGGGCCGACCTCAAGGCAGATCGCGCTGAGCGCACCCTGATCGTGAAGAAGTTCACGTCCGAGCCTGGCGTGCGACGCAAGCCCGACGAGCCACTCACCAAGGCGGCCAACCGGCTCGCCCGCGCGCTCGGCCTGGAGCGGGCCGTGATCGCCTGACGGCTAGGCTAGGCCCATGGATTTCGAAACACGCGCGATTCACGACGGGCAGGAGCCCGACCCAGCGACGGGCGCAGTGATCGTCCCGATCTACCAGACCTCCACCTACGTTCAGGAAGAGGTCGGAAAGCACAAGGGGTACGACTACTCGCGCGTCGGAAATCCCACGCGCACCGCGCTTGAGGTCGCACTCGCGAGTCTCGAGAACGCGAAGCATGGCCTGGCGTACTCGTCGGGCCTCGGCGCGACGACAACGCTGATGCACCTCGTCGATCCGGGCGAGCGCGTCGTGCTGATCGCCGATGTCTACGGCGGTGTCTACCGCATGACCTCGCAGGTCTACGAGCCCAAGGGCTACCACTTCACCTACGTCCCGGCCGACGAGTTCGACACAAACCTCGCTGCGTACCTCGACGACGACGTGAAGATGGTCTGGATCGAGACGCCGTCGAATCCGCTGCTCAACGTGGTTGATATCCGCAAGGCCGCCGACGCCGCGCACAAGGTTGGCGCGATCCTCGCCGTCGACAACACGTTTGCGACGCCCTACCTGCAGCAGCCGCTCGATCTTGGCGCCGACGTGGTCGTCCACTCGACCACCAAGTACCTCGGCGGTCACTCCGACGTGATCGGAGGCTTCATCGCAACGAACGACGACGTCATCGGCGAGCGCCTGCGCTTCCTGCAGAGGTCGCTCGGTGCCGTCCCTGGCCCGTTCGACTCGTGGCTCGTGCTGCGCGGCCTCAAGACGCTTGCTGTGCGCATGCGCCAGCACTGCGAGAACGCGCACATCATTGCGTCGTACCTCGACCAGCACGCCGCAGTTGAGCAAGTGCTCTACCCCGGACTCGTGTCACACCCCGGCCATGCCGTTGCCTCACACCAGATGCGCGACTTTGGCGGGATGATCTCGTTCCTCGCGCGGAGCCCCGAGGAGGCAGAGGCGATCTGCGCCCGCACCAAGCTCTTCGCCCTCGCCGAGTCACTGGGTGGTGTCGAGAGCCTGATCGAGCTCCCGGCAAAGATGACGCATGCCTCAACCGCATCGGCGCCGTTCGCGTCGCCTGCGAACCTCGTGCGGCTGTCGGTTGGGATCGAGTCGGTCACCGACCTGCTCGGCGATCTCGAACACGCGCTCGCGCTCTAACGCCGCTTAGGTCGACAGAGCGACCGGCTCGGTACGAGGCCACGTCGCATACTGCTTCGGCACAGATGGAACCACGCGAGCGCGTCGGGCAGCCGACCCCAGGGCTCCATCTCGGCCGTGTGCGCCCACGTCCCCTTGAGTGAACGCAGCCACATGCGCGGGTTGAGGCGATGGAGTTCCTTCGCAAGCGCTCCGGTTTCGAGCAGCTGATCGCGGATGATGCGATCGCGCGTGCTCCACCAAAGCTGCAACTTCACCCCCGAGAAGGCGAGCTGCTTCGCGTAGGACGACGGGCTGCGCACCGCGTAACCGCCCGGGTTCGTCTTCGGCGTTCCACCCACCTCCTCCCGCATGAACTGCCGCAACTGCTTTCCGTTGGGCAGCGCAGCGAAGTCGGTGTAGCGGCGACGGAGGTTGGTCGCCGGGTCAAACGCGATCGCCCCGGCGAGCAGGTGAGGGTAACGGGCCGCGAGCAGCAGAGTCTCCTGCCCACCCATCGATCCGCCGACCGCGTAGACCCGACGACGATTGACGGGGATCCCATGGCGCTGCGCGATGCTGACCATCCGGGCGAGATCCGAGATCTCCCCCGGATATCCCCACGAGTACTGATGCAAGACGCGCCCCTGGCCCGCCGGATTGATCACCGCGAAGTCGCCCATCCCCGGGAGATCGCCCCAGATACGCGCGTTTGCCCGGCCGGAAAGGCCACGGCCATGGGGCGAGATGATTAGCGGGATCGGGCGATGCGTGAGGTGTGCGGGGTACAGCAGCCACGCCTTCCGGAGCTGGCCGTCGTGCGAGCGATAGGTGATGACGCGTGAGCGAGTGGCGATCAACGCGTGGGGCGCAAGTGACGCCGATGCCGCGGGAGCAATGAGCAGCGCGGCCAGGGAGAGAGCGAGCGCATATGTCCTCATATCGACTAGGGTAGGCCGCGGAATGCGAAGATGGGATTATGCAGACGTTGTCGCCTATCGATCTTCGGTTTAGGGGCCAAGAACGCGCCATTGGCGTGTACCTGATTGAAACCACCGACGGCCCCGCGCTCTACGACTGTGGCCCCGCTACGACGCTGCCGACGCTGAAGGCGGGTCTAGCCGATCTCGGCACCGACCTGAGCGAGATTCGTCACCTGATGCTGTCGCACATCCACTTCGACCATGCAGGCGCGGCCGGGCCGATCATCCGCGAGCACCCGCACATCACGCTCTGGGTCTCTGAGCGCGGCGCACCGCACATGATCGACCCATCGCGCCTTGAGCGCTCTGCCCGGCGGCTCTACGGCGACGAGTTCGACTCACTCTGGGGTGAGCTGGCACCGATCCCCGAGGCAAACGTGAAGATCGCTGACGGCAACGTCAACGGCTGGGAGGCATTCGCCACCCCAGGTCACGCGATCCATCACGTGGCCTACTTCTGCGACGGAACGCTCCTTGCTGGCGACGTGGCAGGCGTTCGCATCCAGCCAGAGCCGTACATCCTTCCGCCCACGCCGCCGCCCGACATCGACATCGAGACGTGGCACGCGTCGATCGCTGAGATTCGCCGGCGTTCACCGGAGCGCCTCGCGCTCATCCATTTCGGTGTCGAGACCCAGGTGACCGATCACCTCGACCGGCTCGAAGACGGCCTCGACCGCTGGTCTGCCCGTGTCGGTGCCGGGATGGAGGCCGACGAGTTCGTTCGGGTTGGCCGTGCCGAGCTCGGCGATGCCGCTGACTTGTACGAGCTTGCGGGCCCGATCGAGCCATGCTGGCAAGGCCTACGTCGCTACTGGGACAAGAAGGCCGAAGCCGAAGCGTCGGCGTAGCGCTGGCTAGCTCTCGCGGCGGTGAATGCGCGCACCGCTTGACTGGTCGATCGACATCAGCACCATCTCGTCGACCACCACGTGCTCAGGCCGCGTGACGGCGTACATGATCGCCTCGGCGACATCGTCGGCTGACAGCGGCCGCGTGCCCGCATAGACCGCTTTCGCCTTCTCGACATCGCCACGGAACCGCACAACCGAGAACTCCGTCTCGACGAGACCTGAGTCGACCGTCGTGACGCGGATGTCTTGGCCAAGCAAGTCTTCTCGGAGCGCCCGCGTGAAGCCGCGAACAGCGAACTTCGAAGTGATGTACGTCGCTCCGTTTGGATACGCCCACCGGCCCGCGATCGAACCCAGATTGACGATGTGGCCCGGCTCCTGCATCGACCGCTGCAACACGAGTCGCGTCATCCGCACAAGCCCGTTCACGTTCGTCTCGAACACGCGGCGCTCATCTTCTTCGGTTGACTCAACAAACGGGTCACGGCCAAGGCCGAGCCCGGCGCCGTTCACGAGGATGTTGCAGGGCCCTGCGGCGTCAACGAAGCGCTCGCAGCTTGCGGGATCAGTGACGTCGAGCTCAAGTGCGACCTCGGTCGTCAGGCGGTCGACGCGACGCGCCCCGCCGATGACCCGTGCGCCTTCCTCGGCGAGCATCCGCGCCGTCGCAGCACCGATGCCGCTCGAGGCCCCAGTGACGATCGCGATCTTTCCGTCGAGCTTTCCCACGCCCAGCACGTTACCCACTGGCGTAGCCGAAACAGCCCCAGAAACGACAAAGCGGCCCCACCGTGGCA
>CAIWTI010000301.1 GCA_903915545.1 uncultured Actinomycetes bacterium
GGCGGCGGCGCTGGCCCGGTCGGACGTTCCCGCGAGTCCCGCGACCTCGACCCCGGTTGCGAGCGGGCTGAGCGCGACGAGCTTGTCTTTGAGCGCAGCGCTGGCTGTTGCCGTCGTCATCAGTGGGCCTGACGACGCCGAGAGCGTCACGAGGAATCCCGACACGAGCACCGAGACGAGTACCGCTCGGTGCTGCCACAGCACGAGCGGCGAGACCATCCGGCCGCCTACTTCGGCCCCTTGACCCAGCCCTCGGCCTTGAAAACGGCCCAGATCGCCATCGCGTGGCCGCGCCCGAGGTCGAACTTCTCTGCGAGGAAGTCCACCAGCTGCGTGGCCTTCATTTCGGGGTGGTAGACGCCTGCCTCTTCAGCGGCGATCTTCAACTCTTCGGGTGTCTTCCCGGTCTTCGTCTTGATGTTGTCGATGTAGGCCTGAAAAGACATCAGGTCGTGATTGTTGCGGATCGCGGTGTCGGCGTCAGGACGACCGCTAGATCCGGCAGGCTGGCGTCCCGCCCGGAAGGCGGTGGCGCCATCGCGCGACGAGCGGATACGCGGCTCCCGCGATCCACCGGAACGGTGGAACCAGAATCACGACGCCGAGCACCGAAGACCACCCGCGTGTGGCACGTAGTGCATGTGC
Organism: uncultured Actinomycetes bacterium; assembly: GCA_903915545.1. Classification (GTDB taxonomy): domain Bacteria; phylum Actinomycetota; class Thermoleophilia; order Gaiellales; family Gaiellaceae; genus PALSA-600. Next base: position 646 of record CAIWTI010000301.1, read on the forward strand.
GATCGCGAGGTGCCCGCGCGAGCGACGGCCATCGGGGGCGATCCACCAAACGGCCTTCTGGACATCACCGAGGGAGAGGTTCGCGTTCGCGAACTCGTCAGCGGTCATGCTTTGCCAGGCGACCGTCCGCTCATCGCCGTTCCAGCGCGTCGCCACCCAGTGAGCGCTCCGCGTGCAGAACGAGCAGTCGCCGTCGTACACGAGCATCGAGGTCGACTTTTGGGTCACCACGGCACCGTAGCTCGCTGGTCTTCGCTTGCGATGAGAGCGGAGCGTTCGCTACGGCGGGAACCGGGTTGAAGCGCGACGAATGCGGCGTTTGGCCGCGACGCTCATGCACGCGTAGGCTTGCTCCCCTAGCTGGTCGAGGTCGCGCAGGACCCTACGAGACCGTGCCAGAGGAATGGCGGTTCAAGAGTGTCGCTCGATCAAAAGCGAGCACGCGTATTCGGCGTGCTGTACCTGCTCACGTTCGTCACTTCAATCCCGGCGCTGTGGCTCTATGAGCCTCTGCTGCGTAACCCGGCTGGCTACATCGCTGGTGCGGGCCACGACAATCGGATCTTCCTCGGAGCGTTTCTGGAACTGCTCCTGATCATCGCGAATATCGGTACGGCCGTTGTGATCGCTCCGATCATCCGTCGCAAGAGCGAGGAGCTGGCCATCGGGTACGTCACCGCCCGCATCTTCGAGAGCACGTTCATCTTGGTGGGCATCGTGGCGATCCTGGGTGTTGTCACGTTGCGAGGCCAGGTTGCGGGAGCTTCGGAAGGAACGGTTGCCTACACCCTCGCGGCGATCAAGGATTGGACGTTTCTCCTTGGGCCGGGCTGGGTCGTCGGTTGGGGGAACGGCCTGATTCTTGGGTACGCGATGTTCCGCACCGGCCTCGTCCCGCGTCGTATGGCGCTGTTCGGTTTGATTGGCGGGCCGCTGCTGATCATCTCGGGCACAGCCGTGATGTTTTCCGGGAACCACCCGAGCGACACGCTGCACAGCCTCCAGGGTCTTGTCACCATTCCGGAGATCGTGTGGGAGCTGTTCCTTGGCCTTTACTGCACGATCAAGGGTTTCCGGCCGTCGGCTCCGGTTCTCCAGCTTCCCGCAAGCGGTGAGCCTGTCACGGCGCCGGCTGGCGCAATCGCCTAGCGGCACTCGGTAGGGGAGGCGACCGCGGGTCGTCTCCCCTACCGAGTAAGCATCGTTGGGGGAGGTGCGGAGCGGCCGCGCGCTACTGGCAGATCAGGCCAGTACCGATGGCGTAGTTATCCGTGCCAGCGGTTCGTGCGACCGTGATGCCGACGATATCTCCGGCGGATACCGCGACCGTGTGGGTCAGATCGCTCGCTGCAACCGCCTGCCCGCTCGTTCCGGTCGATGTCGCCGACGCAGTCAATCCTGTCGCCACCCCGTTGACGCGCAGCGTGACCGAGGCGGTGACCGCAGCGCCCGCGCCTGCGTTCGCAATGACCAGGCGGAGAGACTTCATGGTGCACGCGACCGGCATCGGCGCCCCGGACGGAGCGCCGGTTGATGACGCGCAGTTGCGCTGCGCCGGCCCTCCCGTGATGCCGCAGTAGAACGGCCCGTTGCCGAAGAACTCCTCGTTGAACAGGAAGGGGATGCCGCTTCCGGAGCCCGATGGTCCCTGGGGTCCCGTAGCTCCTGTCGCGCCGGTGGCTCCTGTCGCTCCGGCCGCGCCAGCGGGGCCTGTTGGGCCCGCCGGCCCTGCCGCCCCCTGCGGCCCGGCTGCGCCAGTGAGCTGGGCGCGAACGCTCGGATTGATCTGCGAGCTCGACGTGATCGTCTGAATCTGGGCGAGAACGCTCGGCTTGATCTGCGACGTGGACGTGAGCAAGTACTTCTGCGCGGCAATGCCCGCGCCAGAAAGCGCGAAGAAGAGCGCGAGCGTCGAGAGCACGTTTGCGTAGGTGAGCCGCTTCATCTCGGCAGCATGCTTTCACAGAATCACGCAGATTTCTTCGACAACCGATCGCGTGTCGCACGGGGCACATCTGACCCAAAGCCGCTAGGGTGCGGCCATGGCCTACCTCGTCGATTTCGTGAACGTCTCGACCGTCGGGCTCGAGTCCTCGCCGGTCGTAGACGCGCTTGCTGGTCTTCGCGCGAACGAGGCGCGGTATTTCAAGAACAAGTACGACCACGACTTCACGACCGAGCCAGCGAGCAAGGCTAAGAAGACGATCGACTACATCCACAAGATCCTCAAGGAAGAGCGCGACATCGTCATCGCGTCACCTCCGCTTGAAGCCACGGCCTTCCAGGTCGAGAACCTCCGCATGGCCTACGTCTTCTACGAGAGCGGGCTTTCGATCAACGTCATGTACTCGGTCGAGCCGGGCAAACGCGCGGTGGGCTTCAAGCTCTCCGATGGGATGGAGATTCCCGAGGAGCTCGCCGATCGCTTCAAGTTCGCGCGGCAGAAGTCGAAGCTCGCTGGAACGATCCGCGGCTCGTACTTCGTCATCAAGAACGAGTACTGAGCTCGTCCGACTTACTCGGTGCAGCGCTCGGGATGCGGCAGCGGCTTTGAGGCGAGCAGCCAATAGTCGCCGAGCTTCCCGATGCGCCAACCTGCGTCAGCGAGTACGCCAGACTCGTGAATCCCTTGCGGGTACTGAGCGCTCATGACGACGTAAGCAAGGTTGTGTGACGCTGCCTCCGCCGGCGCGTTTGTCTGCGGCAAGAAGATCACCGTGTGGTGCCGGCCCGGCCCGTACAGCAGCGAGTACGGCTCGTTCGGCCCCATGATTGCGCCGACGCATGCGTCCGAAGGCGTTTGCGCGAGGTAATCGCTGTAGGCCCCGCCAGCGCTTCCCATCGAGTTCGCGGCGAGAGCGGTTGCCTGGCTGTAGTTCCACGGCAGCCCCAAATGGTTTGCGTTGTGGAGCTGCTTTGGGCCGTCGTGGAGCAGCGTCACAACGATCGAGAGCGATGCTGCGCCCGCAATGGCAGCGGTCGCAAGGCGGCCACGAAAGAGCTGCGCGAGCAGCGGGGCGGTGAGCACCGCGGGCAGCAGGAAGTAGCGAATGAGAAACGGCACCCATGCTGCCGTCAGCGAGATCAGTACGAGGAAGATCGGCAGCGAGAGCGCGAGAACAAGTCGGCTCCGATCAACGCGGCGTCGCACCGTCATTCCGATCGCAATCAGCACCCCGATAATCCCGATCGGCCCGTACGCGGAGTAATCCTCGTTCGCGATACGCCCGTACTCAAGATTGAGGTTCGCTTCGAGTGCGACGAGCATCCCGTGAGGGCCACGAATCGGCACGTTGAAGCGGGCGGCACCCCACGCGACAAGCGCGGCACCGATCGTCACAAGAAGCGGTGCGAGGAAGGGCCACGCCACCGAGAGCGCATCCGTAACGCGCGTCGATCGAGCGCGCGCCCAAACGACCACTGCGACCCCTGCCGCGACCCCGGTCAGCGCGAGGGTGTGGATCGTCACGTGCGTCAGCACCGAGTTGTCCATCAACCCGTAGAAGAGGTTGAAGGCGTTCGCGACGCTCCGGGGATACCCGGGGTCTGCGCGATCTTGCACCCCGGCGGTGTCGTAGCCCAGGAGGTGATGGGTGTGGCGGAGGTTCATGACATACCCCCACATCGCGATCGTTACTGCACCGACAACGCCACCAGCGGCGGCGATGAGGAACGCGACGCGCCCACGCGTCCACGCGAGCCATGCGAGGATCGGCACGACGAGGCCTGCAGTCAGCTTCGCGCCTAGGCCAAGCGCCGCGGCGGCACCGCTGAGCGCGGGTTCGTAGCGAGCTGCACCAAGCAGGAACAACGTCGCCGACGCGACGAGCGAGGCCGTAAAGAGGTCGTTCTGCGCTGTCACCGACTCGAGCACCACAACCGAGAACGTCCCGAGGAAGAACGCCGCGCACACAGAGCGGCGGACATCAAAGCCCAGACGTCGGGCCGAAGCGAACGTTGCCGTGAGGATCGCAAGCTCGGCCAGATACTGCGGGAGCGCGTAGAGCGCAGTCGAGCCGGTCGCGACGAACACAAACAAGAGCTGCTGCTCGGCTAGGGGTTGGTACGACGTGAGTTCGACCTCGGGCGCGTTCGCGATCCAGTGAATGCCGCCGTATTGCGCCCAGGCGAGGGCCTTTGTCAGGTGGTAGGTCAGCGAGTCCCCGTTGTTCGGCGGCGAGCTTGCGAGCAGGAGCTCGTACGCGAGCACCCCGACGATGACGGCACCGAACGCAAGGACGATCAGATCGCCGCGCAAAGCCGCGATTACCGTCTGCAGCCCGGCCCGGGAGGGCCGCGGTCGCCCGCGCCATGTCCAGAACGCGATCGCGCCCGCGAGAAGTGCGAGTTCCACGAGGGCAAGCGTGAGCGTCTGCACCTGACGGAACGGCGAGAGCACGAGAGTCGTCGCGCCAAGATTCGCAACGTAGAGGAGGTATGCGGCGACGAGGGTCGCTGCAAGACCCGAGATGCGCAGCGCGAGCGCAACGAAGAGAGCCGCGAATCCCGCCGCTGCGATGATCAGCACGCCTGCCACCGATGGAGTGTTTCAGACCGAGCGGCTCACGCCCTGTTGTATGCTGCGCGCCCGTGCGTCGTCTCGTCTCCGACTTTTCACTTTCGGCGATCGCCGCCGGATTCGTTGCGGTGCTCGTCGGGTACTCGAGCTCGGTCGCGATCGTGTTTCAGGCGGCGAAAGCCGTCGGCGCCACACCAGCCGAAACGACCTCATGGCTCTGGGCGCTTGGCGTGGGAATGGGGATCACCTGCATCGGGTTTGCGCTCTGGTTTCGACGCCCAATTCTGACGGCGTGGTCGACTCCCGGTGCCGCACTGATCGCCTCATCACACGGGCTGACGGTGCACCAGGCGATCGGGGCGTTTCTCCTGAGCGGGGCACTGACCGTCGTCGCCGGTGCGACGGGCCTCTTTGCGCGCGTAATGAACCGCATTCCGCTCGCGCTCGCCTCCGCGCTGCTCGCTGGTGTCCTCGTCCGCTTCGGTCTCGACGCAGCTAATGCGAGCGCATCAGCACCCTGGATCGTCTTGCCGATGGCAGTGGCGTTCGTTGTTGGAAGGCTCATCGTCCCGCGCTACGCCGTCATCGCCGTGCTCGGAGCGGGCACGATCGCCGCGCTGGTTGATGGACGCCTCTCGTTCTCGCACGTCGTGGTTGCCGCCGCGACACCGCAGTGGACGTCGCCGTCATTCACGTTTGGCGCCGCGATCGGCCTTGCGATCCCGCTCTTCATCGTGACGATGGCATCGCAGAACCTGCCTGGCGTCGCCGTAATTCGTGCGAATGGATATGAGGCGCCCGTCTCGGAGGCAGTTGCAGCGACAGGCGCGACGACCGTGATCCTCGCGCCATTCGGCGGCTTCGCGTTCAACCTCGCGGCGATCTCCGCCGCGATCTGCGCCGGTCCGCACGCGCATCATGATCCCGAAAAGCGCTACACCGCCGTGGTTGCAGCCGGGGTGTTCTACACCGTGATGGGGCTGCTCGGCGGCGCCGTTGTCGGTCTGCTCGCCGCGTTCCCAATCGAGCTTGTTCAGGCGCTCGCCGGGCTGGCCCTCGTTGGCACGATCGCGGGAGCACTGGCGGCGTCCTTCGCGGACGAGCGGATGCGTGATGCAGCGGCGATCACGTTCCTCGTCACGCTCTCGGGTGTCGAGGCCGCAGGAATCGGCTCGGCGTTCTGGGGCATCACTGCGGGCGCGGCGACGCTTGGTGCGCAGCGGCTCGTGCGCGCCTCGTAGCTACCCCGCGAGGTTGGCGTCGCCCTCTGGAACGGGCGAGGTGTAGTACAGGTAGGCGCGCTCGAGATCCTCAAGCCGCGTTGCTCCGAGGGCGAGAGCAGCCGTTGCGTGGCCTTGGATCAGCGCAACCGCAGGGTAGGAACCGACGCCGTAGTCGTGGACGACTGCGAAATCCTGCAGAGCCGTGCTGTGCGAAACCGGCGACCGGAAATACTCGACGACAGCATCACCATCGAGCTCAAATGCCGTTGCGATCTCCCGGTAGGTCTCGGGGTCAGAGAGACTCTTGCCATCGCGGAAGAACGCCTGCATCTGCGCGTACGCAAGGTCGAGGGTCTTTTCGGGAGCCACATCTTTGAGCGCCGCAAGGCCGCGCGTCGCTTCGACGGAGTTCATGACGAACGAGCCGTCGGTCAGCAATGCCTCGTAGGCTGGCCCAAACTCGGCGCCCATCACGTCGGCGACCTGACGGCTCGACTCGGCGAGCCCTTCGACGTCTCGGATTGGCCGAACGCCAGCATCGCGATAGAGACCAGCGCACGCGACATGAAACGGCATTTCTTCGCGATGACGTCCCCAGAACTCAATCAGCGTCGGCAGAAACCCGTACGACCACTGGCAGTAGGGATCAACGACACACAGCACGCCCATTTCGTCGCTCATGTGATGTCGAAGGTACCTGGCAACACCGATTTGTCGCTAGGGCAAGCGGATGCCGTCGGATTCGACCGTCATGCTGTGACGGTCTTTACACCGCGCTCACCAGCTGGTGACTACGGTCACCGAAAGGTCTTTGTCCCCGGCTAGGAGGTACCTGTCTGTGCATCGCACGACTCGCATCGCGCTCATCGCTCTACTCGCTCTGATGGCCCTTCCGGCCGCCGCCGCCAAGGCGAACCCACGGATGCAGGTCGGCTTCTTCGACGATCCGAGCTTCCGCTGGTCAAAGTCGACCGCTGCAAACCTCGCTGCCGCGTCGAAGACGAGCGCGACGCTCATTCACGTGCTTGCCGACTGGTCACAGATCGCGGCGACGAAGCCCGCCTCACCGCTGAATGGTGACGATCCGGCGTACAAGATCAGTGATCTCGATGCGCTGGTGCGTACTGCCCCCAAGTACGGGCTTCAAGTGATGATCACCGTCACAGGAACGCCGAAGTGGGCAAATGGTGGGCAGACGCCGAACCACCCGCCAACGAACCTCAGCGACCTCACGAACTTCACCCACATGCTGGCCGCGCGCTACAACGGGCTGCATCCGGGATACGGCGTTGTGACGCGCTTTGCGATCTGGAACGAGCCGAACCTCCAGCTCTTCCTGACGCCGCAATTCGAGAACGGGCAGATCGTCAGCCCGGCCGAGTACGCCAAGCTGTTCTCGGCGGGCTATGCCGGTGTCAAGGCGGGTAACCCGTTGGCGCTTATTGCAGCGGGGAACACGTCGAACCGTGGTCACAACACGCCGACCGGCGGTGTTAGCGACTCGGTCGCGCCGGCGACATTCGCCCGACTCGTTGCGATCGCCGCACCGAAGTTGAAGTTCGACGCGTGGGCAACGCACCCGTACCCAACGAGTCCGAATCTTCCGCCGACGCAGAAGGTGCAGTACCCGGCGGTAACGCTGACGACGCTGAATCAGTTCGGCGCCGACCTGCAGAGCTGGTGGAAGCGGCGGGTGCCGATCTGGGTGACCGAGTACGGCGAGCAGACCCGCCCGCAGTACCCGATTGGTGTCTCGACGACGCAGCAGGCCGCCGACGCGAAGACGGCGATTCAGATGGCGGCTGCGAATCCCTACGTCGACATGTTCGTGTGGTTCGTCTTCCGCGACAGCACCAGCCAGACCTGGTTCAGTGGTCTGCAGAACGTGAACGGGTCGAAGAAGCCGGCGTACGCCACGTTCACGGCTGCTGCCAAGTCGGTACTCGGTCAGACCTATTACATCCCCGATGGGATGGGCTTCACGCCGAACATCGATGTGCCGCAGTTCTTCAACGACAACCCGGTTGGCGCACGCGTCGGGGTGACCTACGCGGTCTTCGAAGGGAAGAAGAAGGTTGCAGTGGGTCAGCCGCCTGCGTCGCTTGCGGCGAACGAAACCCTTTCGCCCGCCATTTCGTTCCGCGATGTGAAGGGCCACACCTACAGAGTCGTCTTGAAGCTCGTCGATAAGCACGGCGTGACGATCAATCGCACGATCACCGCGATCGCGCAA
>CAIWTI010000302.1 GCA_903915545.1 uncultured Actinomycetes bacterium
CATTGCGACATCCACGCTCGGCGCGAGCGAACTGCTCGAGTCGCGCGGCTGGTAGCTACCAGACGCTCTCGAACGTGCCGAGCCGCAGTTCCTGGTCGTACAGGAACACCGTCTCGTCGACGCGCCGCATGTACTCGTCACGGTTTGCCTCAACGAACTCGTTGTAGGCGTCGCGTGAGTCCCAGCGGTCGATCACGAGGAACCGGCTGACGAGCTCGATGTCACGTACGAGTTCGGTGCCGATGTAGCCGGTGCCGCCACGGAAGAAGTGGGACCACTCGCCCTCGGGGCCGTAGACCTTCACGAACTCGTCGACGTCGGTGACGTCGTAGCTGAACACCAAGGCGATCATGCGCTCCGGCGCACCATATAAGTTCGTGTGCAGATGACTGCGATTGTGATGGACGGAAAGGCGCTCGCCGAGAAGGTGCGCGCGAAGATCGCCGAGGACGTTGCGGCACTCGGCGGACTCGGTCTCGCGACCGTTCTCGTCGGCGACGATCCTGCGTCGCACATCTACATCGAGCTGAAGCACAAGGCGGCTACTGCCGCCGGTGTGCGCGCCGTTGACGTCCGAATGCCCGAGGCGACAAGCGAGGCAGAGCTGCTCGCCAAGATCGACGAGCTGAATAACGACGACACCGTCGACGCGATCCTCGTGCAGCTGCCGGTTCCCGACCACATCTCCGAGGACAAGGTGATCCGGGCGGTCGCTCCCGAGAAGGACGTCGACTGTTTCCACCCCTCAAACGTCGGTGAGCTCGCACTCGGGAGCGCAGTGCTGATCCCTGCGACCGCCTTGGGTGTCATGGAGATCCTGCAGGAGTACAACGTTCCGCTCGCCGGCGCCGAGGCGGTCGTGGTCGGTCGCAGCGACATCGTCGGCAAACCTGCCGCAGCGCTTCTGCAGCAGGCGAACGCCACCGTCACCGTGTGTCACTCACGCACCAAAGACCTGGCCGCGCACACCCTCCGAGCCGACGTGCTCGTCGTTGCGACCGGTCGGCCGGGGACGGTGACGGCTGACATGGTCAAGTCGGGAGCCGTCGTGATCGACGTTGGCATCAACCGCACCGACGCGGGCGTCGTCGGTGATGTCGACCGTGCGGTCGCCGAAGTGGCCGGGATGATGACCCCCGTGCCGGGCGGTGTCGGCCCGATGACGATCGCCTGCTTGCTCGAAAACGCGGTTCGCTGCGCGCGCCTTCGCCGCAACGGCTAACGCTGTCGCCGCCCGAACGGGCAACGCTCTTTCAATGGTCGCCACGGTCTGCCGTGCACCCGGCGTCCCACTTTTCGGCCGACCCTGCTATCTTCTCCGCGTTTCCGTCGGTTGACGGAAGATTCGCATCCAGTGTTGAAAGGGAGTAGGGAGTTGGCTGAGGGCACCGTTAAGTGGTTTTCGAACGAAAAGGGCTTCGGTTTCATCGAGCGGGAGGGTGGCGACGACGTGTTCGTGCACTTCTCAGCGATCGAGATGGACGGCTACAAGTCGTTGACCGAGGGACAGCGCGTGTCGTTCGAGGTCGTGCAGGGCGATAAGGGCCTGCAGGCAGCGAACGTTCAGGCCGCCTAGCGTTCTTCGGAACCAGTGGTGGCGGAGGGCTCCGAGAGGGGCCCTCCGTCGTTGTACGGCGCGTTGTTCTACGGCGGCTTCGCGATAATCGGGCAGGATGCAGGCGGAGGTCTGAGATGGCGATCACAAAGGAAGAGGTTCTTCACGTTGCGCGGCTCGCACGGCTCGAGTTGAACGACGCTGAGGTCGAACGGTTCCAAGGGCAGCTTTCGGCGATTCTCGAAGCGGTCTCGAAGGTCGCCGAACTCGATCTGACGGACGTCCCGCCGACCTCGCATCCGCTCGAGGTGTCGAACGCGTGGGGCGAAGACATTCCGCACACGTCGCTGACGCTCGATGAGGCGTTCGCGAACGCTCCTGATCGTGACGACGACCACTTCCGGGTGCCGCCAGCGTGAGCAGCGGTATCGACACGCTTCGGCTCACTGCCGAGGAGGCCCTCGCGCTTGTTGATAGCGGCGAGGTTTCGTCGGCCGAGCTGTGGCAGGCCTACCGCGATGCGATCAACGAGCACGACGGTGAGCTGCACGCGTTCTTGACCCTCGTTGATGAGCCCGAGGGCAACGGCATTCCGATCGCACTCAAAGATGTGATCTCGACGCGCGGTGTTCGTACAACTGCTGCCTCAAAGATCCTCGAGAACTACGTTCCGGTGTTCGACGCGACCGTTGCTGCGAAGTGCCGCGCGGCGGGGATGACACTCCTTGGCAAGACGAACACCGATGAGTTTGCGATGGGTTCGTCCACCGAGAACTCGGCGTACGGCCCGACCCACAACCCGTGGGATCTTACGCGCGTTCCGGGCGGCTCTGGCGGCGGATCGGCAGCGGCGGTCTCGGCAGGGCTCGCGCCATGGGCGCTCGGCTCTGACACGGGCGGTTCGGTGAAGCTTCCGTCCGCCTTCTGCGGCAACGTCGGATTGCGACCGACCTACGGCACAGTCTCGCGCTTCGGGGTCGTCGCGTTCGCGTCGAGCCTCGATCAGGTCGGCCCGGTCACCAAGAACGTGCGCGACAACGCGCTGCTCTACCGCATCATCAGCGGTCGCGACGAGAACGATTCCACGACCGTCGACGTTCCACCCGTCGCGCTGCCCGAAGGCACCGACCTGAAGGGCCTGCGCATTGGCCTGCCGCGCCAGCTGAACGAGGTTGAGGGCATCGAGCCGGGCGTGAAGGCGGCCTGTGAGGCGGCGCTCGCGAAGGCCGAGGAGCTAGGCGCAACCGTCGAGGAGTGCGACCTGCCGCTGTCGGTCGAGTACGGCCTCGCGTGTTACTACCTCGTCGCTCCGGCCGAGGCATCGTCGAACCTCGCGCGGTACGACGGCGTGCGGTACGGCCTTCGCTCCGAAGGCGCCGACTTCCGCGAGATGGTCATGCACACCCGCCACGATGGCTTCGGTGATGAGGTCAAGCGCCGGATCATGCTCGGGACGTATGCGCTCTCGTCGGGCTACTACGACGCGTTCTACGCATCAGCGCAAAAGGTGCGCACGGTGATCAAGCGCGAACACGACGCGTTGTTCGAGCGCTTCGACGTGCTCGTGTCGCCGACGTGTGCGACGACAGCGTTCCCGCTCGGCGCGAAGTCGCAGGATCCGTTGGCGATGTACCTCACCGACGTCTTGACGATCCCCGCCAACATGGCTGGTCTCCCGGGCCTCTCGATTCCGTGCGGCCTCTCAGAAGGACTTCCGGTTGGCCTGCAGATCGTTGGGCCGCAGTTCTCTGAGTCGACGCTCTACCGGCTGGGACATGCGCTCGAGCAGGCGATCGGCTTCGACGTCGTTCCGGAGCGCCTGCGGTGAGCATCACCTGGGAACCCGTTATCGGCCTGGAGATCCACGTCCAGCTGAAGACCGAGACGAAGATGTTTTGCCGCTGCCGCAACGGCTTCGGTGGCGACCCGAACACGCAGACCTGTCCCGTCTGCCTCGCGTTCCCCGGCGCGCTGCCGGTGCCGAACCGCCGTGCGATCGAGGAGACGATCAAGCTCGGCCTTGCTCTTGAGTGCTCGATCGCCGACCGGGCGGTCTTTCACCGGAAGAACTACTTCTATCCCGACCTGCCGAAGGCGTACCAGATCAGTCAGTACGACGAACCGCTCTGTGCCGACGGTCGGCTTGTCGTCCCGACGGCCGACGGCGAGGTCGAGATCGGCATCGTCCGCGCGCATCTCGAGGAAGACGCAGCCAAGAACGTGCACGTTGCCGCTTCGGGCCGGATCCATGGCGCGACGGCGACACTCGTCGACTTCAACCGCGGTGGCTCACCGCTCGTCGAGATCGTCACGGCGCCGAACATTCACTCGTCTGATGTGGCCAAGCGCTTTCTCCAGCTGCTCCGCCAGACCGTCGTCGAGCTTGGGCTCTCCGAGGCCGAACTCGACAAAGGCTCGATGCGTTTTGACGTGAACGTCTCGGTTCGCCCGCTTGGTTCCGACGAGCTCCGTACCCGCACCGAGCTAAAGAACATGAACTCGTTCAACTTCGCGGCCAAGGGCATTGAGCGCGAGATTGCGCGCCAGATCAAGATCTACGAGAACGGAGGCACGGTCGATCAGGAGACGCTCCACTTCGACCCGACAGCCGAGGAGTCGGCACCGATGCGCTCGAAGGAAGAGGCGCAGGACTACCGTTACTTCCCGGAGCCCGACCTCGTCCCCGTGCATCCGGCACCCGAAGTGATCGAGGCGCTCCGAAGCCAGATTGGGGAGCTGCCGACCGCGCGGATCCGCCGGATCGCGAACACCCTCTCGTTCTACGACGCTGACGTGCTCGTGACCGGTGGTCTCGACCGGCTGTGGGCCGCGGTCGTCGATGGCGGCGCCGATCCGAAGGAAGCCGCGAACGTTCTCGCAAACTCGTTTGTCGCGTCGGGCATCGACCCAGACGCAGTCAACCCCGCCGAGCTGACGAAGCTTGTCATCGCCCGGTCGGAGATTCCACGAGGTGTCTTCGATGAGGCGCTCGCGAAGGTGGGGGAGCCCGGCTTCAGCGCAGATCCCTATACCGCGCAGAAGGCCGTATCTGATGCTTCGGCACTCGAGCCGATCATCGCCGCGATCATCGAGGCGAACCCCGGCCAGGTCGAGCAGTACCGCGGTGGTAAGCAGGGCCTGCTCGGCTTCTTCGTCGGTCAGGTGATGAAGGAGACGGGCGGGACGGCAGACGCGCGCGTGGTTAGTGAGCTCGTGCGCGAGCAGCTCGGCGCCTGAACGCGCCAAGCGCCTCCGGCGCCGCCCCGACGTAGAGCAGGCCCACCGCAATCGCGACGAGCAGTGAGGTTGCGGCGATGCCAAACCCCGAGAGTGCCGAGCCGACGGCGGCGCATCCGACGCCCGCCAAGATGAAGGTGTTCGCGAGCACGCGCCGCCGCAAGGTGA
>CAIWTI010000303.1 GCA_903915545.1 uncultured Actinomycetes bacterium
CCAATTGATCCGAAGGATCGGGAGGATCCCGAGCTCGACCGGCTGATCCCCGATCAGCCGAACAAGCCGTATGACATGCACGAGGTCGTCAAGCGCGTCGTCGACGGAGGGCACTTCCTCGAGGTGCACGAGCGCTTCGCCGAGAACATCATCTGCGGCTTCGCTCGGCTTGGCGGCCATGTCGTCGGCATCGTCGCCAACCAGCCACGTGCCCTTGCTGGCGTTCTCGACATCGATTCCTCGGTGAAGGCGGGCCGCTTCGTCCGCACGTGTGACGCGTTCAACATTCCGCTGGTCACGTTCGTCGACGTGCCGGGCTTCTTGCCGGGCACCGCGCAGGAGTGGGGTGGAATCATCCGCCACGGTGCGAAGTTGCTCTACGCCTACGCCGAGGCGACGGTCCCGAAGCTCACGCTGATTACGCGCAAGGCGTACGGCGGCGCCTACGACGTGATGAGCTCCAAGCACATTCGCGCCGACTTTAACTTCGCGTGGCCGAGCGCCGAGATCGCCGTGATGGGACCCGAAGGCGCGGTCAACATCATCTTCCGTCGGGAGCTCGCTGAGGCTGAGGATCCCGAGGCACGACGGGCCGAGCTAATCGCCGACTACAAGGAGCGCTTCGCCAACCCGTACACGGCAGCCGAACGTGGCTACGTCGATGAGGTGATCGAACCGCGCCATACGCGTCGCGTCTTGATCGACGCGCTGGAGACCGCTCTGACCAAGCGCGAACCACGGCCGGAACGCAAACACGGGAACATTCCGCTGTGAGCACGCGACCGTTCGCGAAAGTGCTTGTCGCAAACCGCGGCGAGATTGCGATCCGCGTGTTCCGCGCACTCCGCGAGTTGGGTGTTGGTTCGGTGGCGGTCTACTCCGATGTCGATCGAGGCGCTCTCCATCCGCGGCGGGCCGACGAGGCGTACGCGCTCGGTGGTTCATCGGCAGCCGAGAGCTACCTCGTGATCGAGAAGTTGCTTGACGCGGCGCGCCGCTCGGGCGCCGAGGCAGTACACCCCGGCTACGGCTTCCTTGCCGAGAACGCCCCGTTCGCGCAGGCCGTGATCGATGCCGGTTTGACGTGGATTGGCCCACCGCCGTCTGCGATCGACCTGATGGGCTCGAAGACACGCGCGCGGCAGGCGATGCAAGCGGCGGGGGTGCCGATCATTCCCGGAACAACCGACCCGGTCGGTAGCGCCGAGGAGGTCGTCGCTCTCGGCGATTCGATTGGCTACCCGCTGCTGATCAAGGCCGCCGCGGGCGGTGGCGGCAAGGGGATGGAGGTCGTACGCAACGCCGACGAAGCGGCGCGCGCCTTCGCGACCGCGCAGCGGCAGGGGCAGGCGTACTTCGCGAACTCCGACGTCTACGTCGAGCGGTACCTCGAAGACCCCCGGCATGTCGAGGTGCAGGTGCTCGCCGATAGCCACGGCAACGTGATCCATCTCGGCGAGCGCGACTGCACCATCCAGCGCCGCCACCAGAAGCTGATCGAGGAGACGCCCTCGCCGGCCGTCGACCAAGCGTTGCGCGACCGGATCGGGAAGATCGCCGTCGATGCGGCGCGTGCGGCTGGCTACGGCTCGGCCGGAACGATCGAGGGGCTCCTGAACGACGGCGAGTACTACTTCATGGAGATGAACACCCGGATCCAAGTCGAGCACACGGTGACCGAAGAGGTGACTGGTGTTGATCTTGTCCGCGAACAGATTCTTGTGGCTGCTGGCCATCCGCTGTCAATCACGCAGGAACAGATGACGCTGCGTGGACACGCGATCGAGTGTCGGATCAACGCCGAGGACGTGGCGCGGAAGTTCCTGCCGTCGCCCGGCACGATCACGATGTACGAGGAGCCTTCCGGCCCGGGTGTGCGTGTCGACTCGGGCGTGATCGCGGGCAGTGAGATCTCGCCACTCTACGACCCGATGATCGCCAAGCTCATCGTGCATGGCTCCGATCGTGAGCACGCGCGCCAGAGGATGTTGCGGGCTCTCTCGGAGTTCAAGATCGGTGGCGTCAAGACGCTCGTTGGCTTCCACCAGGCCCTCCTCTCGCACGACGCGTTCATTGCCGCGGAAACGTGTCACGGGCTCGTCGAATCCAAGGAACTCGCCGAGCTGGCATCGGCCTACGTGGCCCCGGTGGCGTCCGAATCGCTTCCTGGCCCGCGGGCGTATGCCTCGGAGAGAACCTACGAAGCAGAGATCGATGGACGCCTTTCGAGCGTCCGCATCTTCGAGGACGAGCCCGAGTGGGTCGAACTCGCCCGTCGTCACGCCGAGCGTGAGAAGTCGGGCGGGCACGGGGCGGAGCAGGTCACGAGTCCGATGCAGGGCACCGTGCTGAAGGTCGATGTCGCGGAGGGTGACTCGGTGGCTGCCGGCAAGGTGCTGTGCGTTGTCGAGGCGATGAAGATGGAGAACGAGATCATCGCCCACCGCACGGGCGTCATGTCAGCCCTCGCAGTCGCCGTTGGTGATGCGGTGAGCGCCGGTTCGCCGATCTGCTCGATCCTCGACGAAGCAGGCTGACCTCGATGTTTGCGCGCGTCTCCGTTGTCGGCCGGGGTCGGGCCGGCTCGGCGATCGCCGACCGCCTCGCCGAACGTGGGGTGCAGGTCGTCGACGACGGGGAGCTGCGGCTGCTGTGTGTTCCCGACAGCGCGATCAGCGAGGTTGCCGCAGCGATTGGCCCTGGGCCGTGGGTAGCCCACGTGTCCGGCGCGACACCGTTGACGGCGCTCGCTCCGCACACCAGGCGGTTCTCGGTGCATCCGTTGCAGACCTTCCGTACCGGTGGCGGTGGCGAGCAGCTCGACGGTGCGTATGGAGCCGTGACAGCCGAAGACGACGAAGCGCGTGCACGTGGGTTGTGGCTGGCGGAGAAGCTTGGGCTTCACCCCTTTGAGCTTGCCGACGAAGAGCGCCCGCTCTACCACGCAGGCGCAGCAATCGCCTCGAACTATCTCGTCACGCTGTTTCGGTCGGCTGCGGCGCTCGTCACCGAGGCGGGCGCACCAGCAGAGGCACTCATCCCGCTCCTCGAGCGCACCATTGCCAACGGCTTTGATCTCACGGGCCCGATTGCGCGCGGTGACCTGGCGACCGTCGCGCGCCACGAAGAGGCGATTGCGAGCAGTGACCATCCTGAACTCGGCGAGATGTACCGCGTGCTTGCTCAGCTCACACAGAGGCAGCAGGCCGCTCGGTGAGCGACGTCTTTCCACACACACTCAAAGAACTGACGCCCGACATCATTCGGCTCACGTTTCAACTGCCTCTCGGTATTGATCACGCGCACTGCTACTTCGTGCGTGGTGACAGCGGGGAGTGGATCGTCGTCGACACGGCAGTCGCGTATCCCGGCACCGAGGATGTGTGGCGCAACGTGATCGCGGGGCTCGACGCGCCGGTCGGGCGGATCTTCATTACGCACTACCACCCTGATCACGTGGGTGGCGGTGGGTTGGTGCACGAGATCACGGGCGCCCCGGTGTTCGAAGGGGAACTCGACTTCAACGCGTGCCTCGCCGCCTGGGCGCCCCCTGCATCAAAGCGGCGATTCTCGGGACTCCTCGAGGCCCACGGATTCGACATGGAGGTGGCTGCGGGGGCGCAAGCTGCCGACGAGATCCTCGCCGC
>CAIWTI010000304.1 GCA_903915545.1 uncultured Actinomycetes bacterium
CTCACCGCTCGAGCTTGGGCTTGGTTGGCTGGTGGACTTCGACAAGCCGCACTTTAACGGCCGGCGCGCACTCCTCGCCGAGCAGCGCCGTGGGGTGAAACGGATGCTCGTCGGACTCGACGTCGCCGGCAACAAGCCCGCGCATGGCGCACTTCTGTACGCCGAGGAGGCCGGCAAGCGCGAGATCGGTCACGTGACCTCGGCCATGTGGTCACCCACCTGCAAGCGAAACATCGCCCTCGCCTTCGTCGATGCCCCCTTCTTCAAGATGGGCACGACGGTGTGGGCGGACGTCTACCTCAACCGCGAGCTCGTATGGGAACGGCGAATGCTGCGCTCGGAGGTGTGCGAGAAACCGTTCTTCGCGCCCGACCGACGCCGGGCGACACCGCCTGCGGACCGATAGCGTTCTTGGGGTATTCGAAGGACCCGCCGGTCGGGTAGTCTCCATGGAGCGTTCCGTACAGGACGGCCGATAGGACCACAGCGCTTGATCACCTCGCAGCGACAGACGACCACCGACCGGCCCTGGCTCGATCCGGCATCGACACCCCAGATCGTGATCGAGGGCGTGGGCAAGTCCTACGGCGACTTCGTCGCGGTCGGTAACGTCAGCCTGTCGATCTACAAGGGCGAGATGTTTGCCCTCGTCGGCGCCTCCGGCTGCGGCAAGACGACGCTCCTGCGCATGCTTGCGGGCTTCGTGACCCCGAGCGCCGGCCGCATCATCATCGAGGGCGTCGACATGACCGAAGTGCCGCCCTACGAGCGCCCGGTCAACATGATGTTCCAGTCCTACGCACTGTTTCCGCACATGAGCGTCGAGGACAACATCGGCTACGGGCTACGCCGCCTGAACGTGGACGCCACGGCCCGTCGCAAACGCGTCGACGAAGCCCTGGAAATGGTCCAGCTCGGCGCCCTCGGCAAGCGCAAGCCCCACCAGCTGTCGGGTGGTCAGCGCCAGCGGGTGGCCCTGGCTCGCGCCCTGATCCGCCGGCCGAAGGTGCTGCTGCTGGACGAGCCACTGAGCGCACTCGACAAGAAATTGCGCGAGAGCACCCAGTTCGAACTCATGGATCTGCAGCACGAGGTGGGCATCACCTTCATCGTCGTCACCCATGACCAGGACGAGGCCATGACTCTCGCGAGCCGTATCGCGGTCATGGACAAGGGCGCGGTGATCCAGACCGGAACGCCCGCGGAGGTCTATGAGTTCCCGCGGACGCGGTTCGTCGCCGACTTCTTTGGCACCGCGAACCTGCTCGAAGGCACCGTCATCGCAACCGAGCCCGGTCTCGTCACGGTCAAAAGCGCCGAGCTCGGCTGTGATCTCTACATCGACGACGTCGGCCGCTACCACGCGGGAGAGCGGGTGTGGGCCGCGGTCCGCCCCGAGAAGATCCGGGTCTCGAAGACACCGATCGAGGGCGGGCGCAACCAACTGAAAGGCGTCGTCTGGGAACTCGGCTATCTCGGCAACCGCTCCACCTATCAGATCAAGACATCAGGCGGGAAGATCGTGACCGCGGTCGCCCAAAACGAGCGTCGCACGCTCGACTGGGCCATCGACTGGAGCGATGAGGTCTATCTCAGCTGGGAACCGGATTCGGCGGTACTGCTGCAGTCTTAACGAGATTTCGGGCTGCCGGGAGCCGCGGGGGCGGCGCACGGAAGCACATTGGGAACATCTGCGTTGTCCGGGGGGACTTTACATCATGCTCAGACTTCATCCTCATCGCACCTCGACACTCAAGCGTGCGATCGTCTCGATCCTCGCCAGCGCGACCCCGCTCGGGGCCCTCGCGGTCACGAGCCCCAGCGGACAGCTCGAAGAAATCGTCGTCACGGCGACCCGGCATGAGGAGTCGCTCAGCAAAGTACCTCTGAGCATCACCGCCCTCAGCCAGGAGACGCTCGACAACAAGGGCATCAAGGACTTCAGCGACGTGGTGCGCTTCACGCCGGGCGTGACGATCGACACCTCGGGCACCAACGCGATCTCGATTCGCGGCATCTCGTCCTCGGGTGGCGCCGGCACCACAGGCATCTACCTCGACGACACACCGATCCAGATGCGTGCGCTCGGCTTTAACCCGGACGATGCGCTGCCAAAGACCTTCGATCTCGATCGCGTCGAGGTGCTGCGCGGGCCGCAGGGAACACTGTTCGGTGCCGGCTCCGAGGGCGGCACCGTGCGCTACATCATGACGCAGCCGAGCCTGACCAAGGAGTCGACCTACATTCGGACTGAGGTCGCAACGACTCGTGGCGGAGAGCCGAGCTACGAGGCCGGTATCGCGCACGGTGGTCCCCTCGTTGAGGGCGTCCTCGGCTACCGCGCGAGCATCTGGTATCGCTACGACGGCGGCTATATCGACCGGATCGACCCCACCACGCTTGCGACCGTCGACAAGCATGCCAACCGGGCGAACTCCCTCTCCGGTCGCCTCGCCTTCGTGCTGCAACCGACCGAGGGACTACTGATCACCCCGGCGATCATGTACCAGAGCGTACGCAAGCACGATCAATCGACGTACTGGCCTGCGTATTCCTCCGGCAGCACGCTCGTCAATGCATCGCCCGAGCGGATCCCGGTGCCGGATGAGTTTTACCTGCCCTCCCTCAAGATCGAGGCCGATATCGGCACGACGAAACTGGTGTCGAATACCTCGTACTATCATCGCAGCGAGAAGACCGGCTATCAGGGCAGCGTCTACGATCTCGCCTACTTCCAGGCCCTCGGTTGGCTCGACTTGGGTGCGGGCGAGGGGCCTGCCTGCGGGTCGGCATCGTCCTCGTCGACCCCCCCCTGCTCGTGGTACCCGCTGATCAACGCCAAGGGCATCCACCTGCCCGCCGGATTCCAGGGTTACGCCACACCGAACACGATGACGAACCAACAGGACACCGTCACGCAGGAAATCCGCCTGCAGTCGAACGACGATGCGAGCCGATGGAGATGGACGGTGGGCGCATTCTGGTCCCTGTCCAAAGAACAGAGCACCGAAGAGCTGAACGATCCTCAGATCATTCCGTTCTGGTCGGCACTGTTCGGCGTAGACCCGCAGAGCTACTTCGGTCCGTACTACTCCTGCAACGGCGTCGGCACGCCGGGACTTGGCATTCCGAACTGCGACATCTACTACAACCACAACACCAGCCACGACCGGCAGATTGCGGGCTTCGGTGAAGCCACCTACGCCTTCAATGACCGTTGGAAAGTCACCTTCGGTGGCCGCTACGCCAAGATGCAGTTCGACCTCAACCACTACGGTGACGGGCTCGAGAATTTCGGCCCTAACTATTCAAGCGGTAATTATTCGGAGAACACCTTCACACCAAAGCTCGGCGTCTCCTTCCAGGCAGACCCTGAGAACCTCTACTACTTCACCTACGCCAAGGGATTCCGACCGGGCGGTGTGAACGCGCCGTTACCGCAGGAGCTCTGCGGTGTCACACCGACCAACTTCAAGTCAGACTTGACGCAGAGTTTCGAAGTGGGCTCGAAGAACAATTTCGGCGGCAAGCTGAGGGCCGCGGCAAGCGTTTACTACATTAAATGGAACGGCATTCAGCAGAACGTCTACGATCCCGGCCCCGACGGACTGTGCGGATTTCAGTACACGGACAACGTCGGCACCGCAGTGGCGAAAGGCTTCGACGTTCAGCTCGATGCCGTGCTCGGCGGCGGGTTTTCGGTCGATGCCTCGCTCGGCTACACCGATGCGCGCTACACGAAGGATTCGGCGCTCGCGCACGCAGGCAACGCGATCTCGGGTGAAGCGGCCATCAACTACAGCCCGGGCACCAACGCGCCGTGGAACGCAGCAATCGGCGCTCAGTACAATTTCACGGCGATGAACCACGACGCCTTCGTGCGGCTCGACTATGAGTATGGCGCGCGTAACCCCTGGCTCGCGTCGGTGCAGGACCCGAGAAACACCTCGCAGTACAACGCGAACGCCTACACGTTACCCGCCACCAACTTTGCATCGCTACGCGCGGGTGTCAGCCTCGGCTCGTGGCAGGTCTCGCTGTTCATCGACAACCTGTTCGATTCGCGCACGACCCTGAACTACGCTCAGACGCAACGCGACACGAACAACCCGAACTACGACCAGTCCGTGCCCTCTTCGGTGCAGGAGAACCGCTTCACCTTCAAACCACGCACGATCGGTTTGAGCGCGTCACTACGGCTCTAGAGGGATCGGTCCACGGGCTGCCCCCCCTCAGCCCGTGGATCCGAGACGCTCCGCAAAGCGCCGTATACGGCGGGCGGCTTCCCGCAGGCGCTCCTCATCGGCGGCGAAGCACGCGCGCACGAAACCCTCGGTCTGGCGTCCGAAGGCCGCGCCATCGAGCAGGGAGACGCCCTCCTCCGCGAACAGCCGCTCAACGAAATCGCTGGTGGGAAGCCCGGTGGCACGCACGTCGAGCAGCATGAACATCCCGGCATCGGGCCAGAACGGCGTCAAGCCGGGGATAGCCTGCAGCTCACGGTAGAGCAGGTCACGGCGGACACGACAGTAGTCGCGCACGAAGGTCTCGGCTTCCTCAGCCATTTCGAGGGCCGCGCAGGCCGCCTCCTGAATAAATCCCGGCAGCCCATACAGCATGCACTGAGCCACCGCATCGGCGTGCTGAACGAAATCCGTCGGCCCCACGATCCAGCCGGCCCGCCAACCGGTCATCGCATGGGACTTCGACAGGCTCGCCACCGTCAACACCTGCCCGGGCAGCCGCGCCCCGAGGCTCGGCACGCGTCCGCCCTCGGCGATGCCCGCGTAGACCTCGTCCGAGACGATCCAGACCCCGTGACGCCGGGCAATGTCGGCAAGGCCGTCGGCCTCGATCTCCGACAGGATGGTCCCGCTCGGGTTGTTCGGAGTGGCCAGAAAGATCGCCCGGGTGCGTGGCGTCATGGCGGATTCGA
>CAIWTI010000305.1 GCA_903915545.1 uncultured Actinomycetes bacterium
ACAACCTGATGGAAGACGCGGCGACCGCGGAGATTTCGCGTGCGCAGATCTGGAGTTGGGTGAAGGCGGGGAAGACGACACGGGAGACCGTTGAGGCGGAGCTCGCGAACGTCGAGGCGTCCGATGCCGCCAAGCAGCTCTTCGCTGAGGTCGCGCTAGGAGAGACGTTCGTCGAGTTCCTCACCGTGCCGGCGTACGAGCGGCTCGGCGACTAACCCGCCTAGCTAAAGAGCGTCAGTTCAGGTTCGCGTTCGCCGCGCAGCACTGCGAGGTCGACGACTGCGCACGCGATGCCGCGCGATTCGGCGAGGGTGATCGCCTGCGGCTTGAACTGCTGTGCGGCGAGGATGCCGCGGCACTCGGCCTTCGCCGGGTCGAGGCGGATGAAGTCCAGGTAGCGGGTCAGCTGCTCGACCGCATCGATCGTTCCGACACGCTTGATCTCGACGGCGACCCAGCCGTCGCCCTCGTCGCGGCACATCAGATCCACGGGGCCGACGTCGGTGGGCCATTCGCGACGGTCGAGGCGCAAAGGTTCGCCGAGCGTCTCAGGAGCGGCCGCGAGCGCTTCTTGGAGGTCGCGCTCGACGCCGTCTTTCTCAAGTCCGGCCGCTTCGCCCATGTCGTGCTCCACGTCTGAGAGCACCTCGAGCAGCTTGATCTCGAGGCGATCCTCGGTCTTCCCCGCCCGTTTGCGGACGACGAGGATGTCGCCCTCGTCCTCGGACACCGTGGGCGGCGTCATCCAGTTGAGCGGCTTGTAGCCACCTGCATCTGCGTGGACGAGCACGGAGCCGTCGTTCTTGATCATCAGCAGGCGCGTCGACTCCGGCAGGTGCGCGTACAGGCGGCCGGTGTAGGTGACTTCGCAGCGAGCAACAATCAAGCGCACGCCAAGACGCTACTGGCCGCTTCGGACAGGTATCTAGCTGCGCTCGACGCGCGAGCCGCCGACGATTGCGTCGGTGCCGTCGTCGAAGCGAACCCAGGCTTTGCCCTTACCGTCGTAGTCGGGGCTCCAGACGATGAGCGTCGCGTCGCGGCCGACAACCGAGACGCGCTCGGTGCCCTCCGGCTCAATGCCTCGCCAGACTCGCACGAACGGGTTGTGCTCCCACTCGCGTCCGATCGTTGTCTCATCGGTGTGGCCGGGAAGGAGTCGGCGCTCGTGCGGCATCGCCATGTAGACGTCCATCACTGCGTGGCGGATCGCCTCGAAGTTGCCGCCGCCAACCGCGTCCTTGAAGAGCGTGTCGCCCGAGAACACCCACTGGTCGTTGATTACGAAGCAGACCATGTCGTCGGAATGGCCTGGCGTGGGGATCGCCTCGACGGTCAAGCCACCCGTCACAAGTGGCCCGAGCACGACCGGCAGACCGAGATCAGCCTCGTGGACAACGTGGTCGCCGTGGCTGTGGGTGCGCAGGATGTGGGTCGGAGTCAGGCGATGTTCGTCGATGAACGCGAGCAACGGTTCAAGCGGTGCGCCCGAGTCGACGAACACGCAGACGCCGCCCGGTTCGTCGCCAACGACGTATCCGTTCGAGAGATATCGCGAATCCATGCTTGTCGCGAGCAGCACGGCGGGTACGCTACTTGCAATCTCACTGGAGGACTGATGGCCGGTCTGCTTTCCCGCACGTCGACACTGATCAAGGCGAAGTACTCGAAGTTCCTCAACAAGGCCGAAAACCCGAACGAGACGCTCGACTACTCGTACGAGGAACAGCTCAAGCAGCTCCAGAACGTGAAGCGGGGCATCGCCGACGTCGCGACGGCCAAGAAGCGCCTCGAGATGCAGTACACCTCGATGCAGCAGCAGGTGGCGAAGCTCGACGAGCAGGCGAAGGCCGCGCTCGCAGCAAACCGCGAGGATCTTGCGCGTGAGGCGCTCACCCGGAAGGCGGCTGTCCAGGGCCAGCTCGAGGGGATCATGCAGCAGGGCCAGGAGCTCGAAGCGCAGCAGACCAAGCTTGTTGAGGGCGAGAAGGCCCTGTCAGCGAAGGTCGAGTCGTTCCGTACCCAGAAGGAAGTGATCAAGGCGCAGTACTCCGCAGCCGAGGCTTCTGTGCGGATCACCGAGGCAGCCACCGGTATCGGCGACAACATGGCCGACGTTGGTGCCGCGATCGACCGTGCCAAGGACAAGACGCTGCAGATGCAGGCACGTGCCGCGGCCGTCGACGAACTCACAGCGGCAGGCACGCTCACCGACCATCTCTCGTCAGGCGACGACATCGACCGGCAGCTCAAGGAGATCCAGCAGAGCGGCCAGGTTGACGCCGACCTCGCGAAGCTCAAGGCAGAGCTTGGTGCGGGCAGCGCGCCAGCTGCGGAGATCGCTCCTGCGCCGGAGACGGTTGAGGGCGAGGCCACCGAGGCCGACCCCGCTGCTGAGAAGCCCGCCGGGTAGCTGCGGCTAGATCGGGGCGTCGAACAGGCCGAGCCACCGGGTGAGGTCTTTCTCGACCGGTAGCTCGGTTTCGAGCTTCGCCTTGAGCTCGAGCTCTTTGGCGTTGTCGCGGTTCTTGCCGTCGGGTAGCGGGATGAACGGCCAGAACGTCCCCGTTTTGAATCCGTAGATCCAGTAGAGGGGATGCTCGCCGCCTTCGAACTTGAACGCGGCCGCGAGCAGCTGGGCGCCAAACCCCTTCGCAGTCAGCTCGCTCGCGACAAGGTGAACGGACGTGACGAGATCCTCGATGTCGGGATCACGGACGATCACCCACTCGAAGCCATAGGTGTCGGTCTTGCGCTCGACGGTCGTGCCAGCCGTGGCGGCGGTTGCCTTCAGCAGCTCATCGGTGTCGCTGTCGACACGGTCGAAGTCGCCCGAGCTGAGCGGCTTGAAGGTGACAGCCGCGTCGCCCGTGGACTTCAGACCCAGCTCGGTCTCGAGGGTGACCGTCGCGGTCGCAAGAGCGAACAGGCGGTCGAGCTTTGGTTCGGCGAGCTTCTTCTTGCC